>JAAXWU010000057.1 GCA_013334855.1 Chlorobaculum sp.
TTGTCCCAGAATCCCGGCTCTGAACAGCCGATGCAGGGGTGGCCGGAGCCTATCGGGAAGCTCGTGCCTTCGTTCCACTGAATCTTCGAGCAGGAGTTGTAGGTGGTCGGCCCCTTGCACCCCATTTTGTAAAGGCACCACCCTTTCCGGGTGGACTCCTCGTCGAAGCCGCGAACGAACATGCCCGCATCGTAAAATGCGCGGCGATAGCACTTGTCGTGAATCCTCGTGCCATAGAAGGCTTTCGGGCGTCCCATCCTGTCGAGTTCCGGCAACTTGCCGAAGGTGTGTACATGCGTGATCACGCCGGTCATCACCTCGGCGATGGGCGGGCAGCCTGGCACCTTGACGATGAGCTTGTCCTTGATCACATCGGCGACAGGTTTCGCGCCGGTGGGATTTGGTTTGGCGTTCTGCACGCAGCCGAAGGAGGCGCATGCGCCCCAAGCGATGACGGCGGCGGCATCGGCTGCGGTCTCTTTTACCACATTCAGGAAGGAGTCGCCTCCAATCATGCAGTAGACCCCATCATCCTTCGTGGGAATATTTCCCTCAACGGCAAGAATGTACTGACCCTTGTACTCCTTCATGATCTTCCGCCTCACCTCTTCGAGCTGATGGCCAGCCGCTGCACTGAGGGTTTCGTCATAATCGAGGGAGATCATGTTCATCACCATGTCGCCGACAATGGGATGGGAAGAGCGGATGAAGGATTCTGTGCAACAGGTGCATTCGAGACCGTGGAGCCAGATGACCGGCGTTCGGGGCTTGGTCTCCATGGCATGGACGACCTTTGGAAGCAGAGAGGGCGCAAGGCCGAGGGAGACCGAAGTGAGAGAGCAAAACTTCAGAAAATCTCTCCGGGAAAGGCCACGGGACTGAAATACCTCTGCAAATGTTTGCTTGTCGGGCATGTACACCTCCGTGAATGTTAATAATGGGTCACGGTAGCCGGGAAAACAGTTTCCAGCCTGTTGATTACCTCGATTACCGGCTGAGCGTCATCGTATTATATTTTTAATATACATAACAATCGTTATTTCCGAAACCATCTACTCAACAGAAATTAATTAACCGCAATCATTTGACACAATAAAAAAAACCCGGTCAACTTGAAAATCGATCGGGTTTTTTCAGGCTCTTGCGAACCAACTATGTCAAATCGTTCAGTTCAGCAACGCGCCGAAAATCGCGGATGAATATTTCGCATAGTTGACGATCGGCTGGAAGAAGAGGCCGAAGTAAAGCGTGGCGATCATCAGCGCCGCGGTGACGATTTTCGCGCCCATGCCGGTCTCAATAACGCTATCATCGGGATTTTCAGATTCGCGCAGATACATGTTGAGCGGAATCAGCATGTAGTAGTACAGCGAGATGACGCTGGTGAGGATACCGATAAGGGCGAGCCACATGAAGAGACTCCCTTTGGAGAGCAGGGCCGAGAAGATCATCAGCTTGCCGATAAAGCCAAAGGTTGGCGGCAGACCAACCAGCGAGATCAGGAACACCGTCAATGCCGCGCCAGCCAGAGGCATCCGCTTGCCAAGGCCACGGTAATCTTCTAGGTTTTCGCTGCCGGTGCGGTTGGCGATGATGATCACCACATAGAACGCGCCATAGTTCATCAGAAGATAGGCGGCCAGATAGACGAGCGTCGCCTGTGTGCCGAGCTGATCCATCGTGATGATGCCGAGCAAGAGATAACCGGCGTGAGCGATGGATGAGTAGGCGAGCAGACGCTTGACATTCTTCTGCCAGATCGCCACGACGTTACCATAGATCATCGATGCCGCGGAGATCAGCATCAGGATCCAGAGCCAGTCAACCTGAAGGAAGCTGATCCCGCCCGTCAACTCGTGAGGCACGGCAACATAGAAAAAGCGCATCAGCATGGCAAAACCGGCGGCTTTCGAACCAACCGACAGATAGGCGGTCACGGGAGTCGGTGCGCCTTCGTAGACGTCGGGACTCCAGAAGTGGAACGGCACAGCGCCCATCTTGTATCCGAAACCGGCAACGATGAGCAGCACGGCGAGAATCATCACGAGCGGATTGTAACCATGCACGGCAAGCAGCATCGCGATCTTGCTGATGTTGGTCTGGCCGGTCATGCCGTAAATCAGGGAGAAGCCGTAGAGCAGCATACCCGACGAAACCGCGCCATAGACGAGATACTTCAGAGCCGCTTCCGACGAACGAATCTCGCGTTTCAGGTATCCGGTCATCGCATAGGCCGAAAGGCTGACCAGCTCCATCGCAAGGAACATCATCAGCATATCGGTCGATGAGGCCATCATCATCATACCGACAACCATGGCGACCAGTAGCGCATAGTACTCACCCATGCCGGACTCCTGCTTGTTGAGCGGCTTGTCGATCATGGTGGTCAAGACGGCGAGAATGCCCGAGGCCACGAAGAAGTACTTGAAAAAGATACCGAAGCGGTCAAGCGCGTACATGCCGAAAAAGAACTCAGAATCCGGCAGCGGTTGCTGCTTGTAGATGAAATAGAGACTTCCGAGCAAACCGGCTATCGTGACCGTGGCAAGGAACCGGCTGTTCTTTCTCCACGTGATCAGATCCACGACGATCAGCACCATGAAGAGAGCCGACAGATAGATTTCAGGGACAAAATATGCGGCTCCACCCTTCAGAATCGAGATGATGCTCTGTATTTCAGCGCCTGATGGCATTTCGAACATATTTCTCCAACGTTTATGCTTTTAAACGGAACACCGGATCAATGCACGGCCGATATGGCAACCGGCGCGAGAACCTGAACAAGTTTGTTAATGCTGGTCGTGAGCAGACCCATAACCGGCATCGGATAGATACCGAGCGCGATGATGATAATGGCCAGCGGCACGAGCATGGTCAATTCGCGAGCGTCGAGATCGAGCTTTCCTTTCCAGTCATGGAAGTGAATGTGCTCGTGGCCATGCGAATCGACTTCGAGTTCGTACAGAGCGTCCGGCTTGCGCTTGCCGAGGAACATACGCTGGAGCGACCAGAGCAGATAGGCAGCACCGAAGACGATACCAAGAACCGACACCATGGCGATAGGACGAGTGATCGGCTCTCTGAACGCGCCGACGAAAACGAATGCCTCGGAGATGAAGCCGCTGAGGCCGGGAAGACCGAGCGAAGCGAACCAGGCGATGGTCACGACACCGGCATAGACCGGCATATAGGAGGCCAGACCACCGAACTTGTCGATCTGACGGGAGTGAGCGCGGTCATAGATCACGCCGACCAGAAGGAAGAGCATGGCGGTGATGGTGCCGTGGTTGAACATCTGGTAGAGCGCGCCGAGCATACCTTCGCTGTTGCCAGCGGCAAGACCGAGCAGGACATAACCCATGTGGCTGATGGAGGAGTAAGCGACCATCTTCTTCAGATCCTGCTGTGCAAGCGCGCAGAACGCGCCATAGATGATGTTGATCGCGCCGAACACGCCGATCACATACATACCGGCCTGAAACACTTCAGGGAAAAGCGGGAAGTTGATCCTCATCATGCCGTAGGTACCGAGCTTCAGAAGCACGCCAGCCAGAATGACCGAAATCGGAGTCGGAGCTTCGACGTGCGCGTCAGGCAACCAGGTGTGGAACGGGAACATCGGAACCTTGATGGCGAAACCGACGAACAGAACGGCAAAGGCGATATATCTCCACTGCTCGCTGCCCGGGCCGAGAATCGTGCCCTTGACATAGTTGGCCTGGTCAGCCATGGCGACAAGGCTGAAGGTGTGATGACCGGTGAGCGGATCGACGACGCTGAAATAGAGACCGATCATGACAAGCAGCATGAAAACCGAACCGAACAGCGTATACAGGAAGAACTTGATCGCGGCATACTCCCTGTTCGGGCCACCCCAGATACCGATGAGGAAGTACATCGGAAGAAGCATGAGCTCCCAGAACACATAGAAGAGGAAGAAGTCGAGCGCCACGAAGCATCCCATCATCGCCGTGCTGAGCAGGTTGAAGAGGATGAAGTAGCCCTTGACCTGTTTCTGGATCGGCCAGCTCGACAGAATGCCGATGATCGAGATCAGCGCAGTCAGGAGCACCATCGTGATCGAAAGGCCATCAACTCCGAGGAAGTACTCGATGGTCAGAGGGCCGAACGAGCCAAGATCGAGCGTGATCCACGGGATTCGTTCGATCAACTGGAAGGAGCCGACTGGCGAACCGCCGGGTGCGGCCACGATACCCGCCATGGTCGGGTCGTATTGGCGCCAGATGAGGACAGCGAGCACGCCCTGAGCCAGAGCGGCCACGAGCGAGACGATCCTGATAATCTGCTTCTGCGACGCTGGCACAACCAGAATAACGAGTCCGGCGATGATCGGCAGAAATACAATTAAGCTCAGCATGTTCAGTACCTGTTATGTTCGGAGATAAATTAAAGCGTTCGGTTATTTTATGAGTTGTGCGATATAAAAAGCGAAATATGCCAGCACCGCCACAACCACCATGAGCAGATAGGTCTGCACCTTGCCGGTCTGGATCTTCCTGAAGACCGCGCCGGTCGTCTGGACGGTGAAAGCCGTGAAGTTGACCAGGCCATCGACGACATACTTGTCGAAACCACCGTTGGCGAAGGCAAACTTTCTGAAGATGGTCGCGATGCCGTTGACGATGCCGTCCACGATGTTGGCGTCGAACCAGGCGAGAATCTTCGAGATCAGCATCGAACCCTTGATGAAGGTCGCATCGTAGATCTCGTCCCAGTACCACTTGTTGAACGAATAGAGATAAAGCGGACGGATGCTATGCGCGGTCTTGTCGGGATCGATAATCCTGAAGACATAGACGATGAATGCCATGCCGATACCGATCACGAGCATCAGCGACGAGAGCTGGATGGCCGGGAAGTGATTGGCGTGCGTCATGTGCGCGATCTCGGCCTGGCGAGGATCGGCGTAGACCGGGCCGTGACCTTCGGTCTGGTGCGTTGCGGCGGCCTCGACATGCTGGTTATCGGTATGCGCCTCGGCCAGCAGCTTGCCAGCTTCCGGAGCGTGCAGGGACGCAGCTTCGTGAGCCGCTTCGGTCGAAGCGACAACCGTAGCCGGAGTCTGCACCAGGTGCATGAACCATCCCTTGCCGCCATCGAGCGGATCGGGCGAGAAGACGATGAAGACCGAAAGGGTAGCGAGAATGACCAGTGGAAGCCTCATGTTCCACGGCACCTCATGAACCTCGTGATGCCCGTGATCTTCGTGGCCGTGATCGTCATGACCATGCGCGGCGTGAGCATCATGTCCGTGCTCCTCGGCGGGCTTCAGATGCGTGCGGCTCTCGCCAAAGAAGACCAGCCACACCTGGCGGCCCATGTAGAATGCGGTCATCACCGCGGCGGCAAAACCAAAAGCGGGGACGAGATAGTAGATACCTCCGCCTTCGACCTGCGCGAAGCCAAGCGCGCCAGCGAGAATGGCGTCCTTCGAGAGGAAGCCGCTGGTCAGCGGAAGACCGGCAAGCGCGAGTGTGGCGATGCTGAAGGTGACGAATGTCCAGGGCATTTTTTTGTAGAGACCACCCATCCAGCGCATATCCTGTTCGTGGTGCATGGCGTGAATGATCGCGCCGGAACCGAGGAAGAGGCAAGCCTTGAAGAAGGCGTGCGTCAGAAGATGGAAAAGCGCGGCGGAGTAAGAGCCGACGCCAAGGCCGAGCACCATGTAGCCGAGCTGAGACACGGTCGAGTAGGCCAGCACGCGCTTGATGTCATGCTGTGTGATGGCGATGGTGGCCGACATGAAGGCGGTGAAGGCACCGATGAAGGCGATCACATGCAGCGCATCGGGCGTCAAGAGGACAAAGATACGGGCCACGAAGTAGACGCCCGCGGCGACCATCGTTGCCGCGTGGATGAGCGCCGAGACCGGAGTCGGGCCTTCCATGGCGTCAGGCAGCCAGACATGGAGCGGGAACTGAGCGGACTTGCCAACGCAGCCCATGAAGAGCAGGATACCGGCAGCCGTCAGCCAGCCGTTCGACATGTTGAACTTGCCAGCGGCGATGTTCTCAAAAATCTCTCTATAACCGAAGGTGTGGAACTGCGAATAAAGAATAAGGATACCGAGCCACATGCCGATATCACCGATACGGTTGGTGAGGAACGCCTTCTTCTGGGCGTCGGCAGCGCTGTCTTTATAGAAATAGAACCCGATAAGCAGGTACGACGACAATCCGACCAGCTCCCAGAACATGTAGATCGAGAAGAGGTTGTCGGAGAGTACGATACCGATCATCGAAAAGGTGAAGATGCCGAGGTAGGCGAAAAATCGTCCATACTTCGGATCGCCCTGCATATAACCGGTCGAGTAGAGATGCACGAGCGTGCTGATCAGGGTGACCATGGCGAGCATGATCGCCGTGAGGTTGTCGATCACGATTCCCATCTTCACCTGAAGCGGGCCGACGCCGGGCACATTGCCGAAATCGAGCCAGGTGAACTCCCACGCGACTCTGAACGCCGGATCGTAATGCTGGACGACCACCTGCCAGAAAATGGTGAGAGCGCAGGCGAATGCCGTGCCTACCAGACCGACTCCTACGAAATCTCCCATGCGGGGGAGCCTGCGGTTGAAAAATATCAGCACCACAAACGAAAGCAGCGGCAGAAGCAGGACAGCGATCGATAACTGGATTAAACTGTGCATCATGTTACGGTTTACAAAGAATTTGCAGCTATTAGTCTTTTATCGTTGCGGATCACTCCTTCATGGTGTCCACGCGGGAAACATCGACCGTTTTAAAGGTCTTGAATATATTGATCACGATAGCGAGCGCGACGGCAGCCTCGGCGGCAGCCAGCACGATCACGAAGAGGGCGAACATCACCCCTTCCATACCACCGTTGTATTTCGAGAAGGTCAGAAAGTTGATGTTGGCCGCATTCAGGATAAGCTCCACGCCCATCAGAATCACGATGGCGTTTTTGCGGGTCATCACGGCGAACATGCCGAGGCCGAAAAGTATGGCCGAAATCGTCAGAAAGTGGTTGAGACCAATCGACAGTAACTGTTCCGTTAACATCTTTACTCCTTAATGTTCTTTTTTATGAGCCTTGTCGTAGCGGGCCAGGAACGCCGCTCCGAGCAGCGCAACCAGCAGCACGATGGAGACCATCTCGAATGGCAGCATGTAGCGCGACATGGTTTCGAATCCGATGCGTTCGACAACGCTGCCCTGAAGCTGCATCATGCCCGGCATCCACTGTCCCGCGGCGCTGGCATTGTAGAATGCGAGCAGCAGACCGCCAATCAGTACCAGCGTCAACAGAACGCCCGGCACGATGTGAAGCACGTCGGCCTTCAGCTCGGTCTGCATGATGGTGTTGGTGAACATGACGCCAAAGAGCAGCAGCACCAGAATGCCGCCGACATAGACGACCACCTGGGTCACGGCGATGAAGTCCGCGCTGAGAAAAACATAAAGAGCCGCCACGCCGAAAAAGGTGAAGAGCAGCGAGAAGGCCGAATAGATGACATTTTTCGAAAAGACCACAAACGCCGCCGACAGAACCGTAATGGCCGCGAAGATGTAGAAGATGATAGGTATGGTCAGTTGATTCATGGTTATCTGCACTTGTTGGTAATCTCTATTCAAGTCGGCAGCCGTTCAGGCTTCACCCTCTTTTTGTTGCGGCGCTGGCTTTGGCGCGGGCTTCGGAGCCGGTTTGGCCGCCGGTGCGCCCGCAGCTCCCGCCGCAGCTTTTTCCTTGGCAGCCTGAGCCTGCTGCTCGGCAAGCTTCTTTTTCTTCGCCTCGGCCTCGATCTTCGAAAGATTGCCGAAGTGGTAAAGCATGTTCTTGACGTTGAACTCCGAGAAGTCGGCAACTGGCGTATGATAGATACAATCGGTCGGGCAGACGCTCTGGCAGATGCCGCAGGTCATGCACTTGGCCGTGTCGATATCGAACACCGGCACCCACATCCTCTTCTGCTGGCCGCCGGAGGTTTTGCCGCACACCGCCAGATCGTCGGCGGTCGTCTTGATGGTTTCGATGGTGATGCACTCAACCGGGCAGGCTCGCTCGCACTGGCAGCAGCCGATGCAGTCGTCGATATTGACATACAGGCGGTAACGTCCATGAGGCGGAGTCGGAATGGCCTCCTTCGGATACTGGAGGGTGCACAGGCCGTCAACCTGACGGAAATAGTCGGCATCGTCGATACCAGTATCCCCTTTGCGTTTGATTGCATTGAAGAAATGCTTGAGGGTGATGCCCATACCGGTGGCGATGGTGGTCGCGCCGGTCTTTATATTACTGAAGTACTCACTCATGTTGTCTTGTTCTTCTTACTTGCCTGTATTGCTCTATGAACGCATCATCGATGATGTTACCGGTAGATCTCCCAAACGGCCGTCAGCACGAACGCGATGAGCGCGAACGGCGTGAGCACCTTCCAGCAGAGATACATGAGCTGGTCAACCCTCAGCCTGGGAAGCGTCCAGCGAAGCCACATCTGAACGAAGATGAAGAAGAAGCCCTTCATGATGATCCAGAAAGCGCCCCATGCCGGGCCGCTGGTCATGTCGTTGAGATGCAAACCACCAATATTCGGCAGCGGTGAAGCCCAGCCACCAAGGAACGCGACGGCGAGCACGGCGGAAACCATGAACATGCTGCCGTACTCCGCCAGGAAGATCACGGCGAACTTCATGCCGCTATACTCGGTGAAGTAACCGGCGACAAGCTCCGATTCCGCTTCGGGAATATCGAATGGCGCACGGTTGGTCTCGGCCAGCGAAGAGATGAAGTAGATCAGGAACGGCAGCCATGCAATCGGATTGTTGAACAGGAACCAGTGCATGAAACCGCCGGGGCCGGTCTGCATCACGGTGATCTGCTGCATGCTCAGGGTTCCGGCAAGCATCGCGGCGCAGAGCAGGGCGATGGAGGCCGGAATTTCGTAGCTCACGATCTGGGCGACGCTTCGAACCGCGCCGTAGAGCGCCCACTTGTTGTTCGATCCCCATCCGGCGGCGAGAATGCCGACCACCTCGATGGCTACGATGCCGACGGCGTAGAAGAGACCGACATTCAGGTCAGCGCCGATGAAGGCCGGGCCGAAGGGCAGAACGGCAAAGGCGAGGAACGAACCGACGAACAGGATGCCGGGGCCGATGACGAAGAGGAACTTGTCAGCCGCGGTCGGTACGATATCCTCTTTCTGGAGAAGCTTCAGGATGTCGGCCAGCGTCTGAAGGATACCCCAGAAGCCAACCTCCATCGGGCCAAGCCTGTCCTGCATGAAGGCTGAAATCTTGCGCTCGCCATAGACGCCGTAGGTCAGCGCGTACAGGGCGATGAAGACCAGCGGAATGACCGCGACGATAACCAGCCCGAGCGGAAACCAGCCGATAGAGAAGCCTGACAAGGCGTCGGACCAGGTATTGAGAGATGGTGATGAACTCATATCAATAGGCGAACCTGCTTGAAATAAAAGTGTTGTCTTGATAAAACGGTCAGCGGTCAACTTCTCCCAGCACAATATCGATGCTGCCGATGATGGCCACCAGGTCAGGAATCAACTGCCCTTTCGAAAGATCCTTCATCGCCGACAGGTTGACGAAGCACGACGAGCGGGCCTTGCAGCGCACCGGCTTGGTGGACTTGCCATCACTGACAATGTAGTAGCCAAGCTCGCCGCGCGGATTCTCGGCGCGACCATACACCTCGCCAGCTTTCGGACGGATCCTCTTGGGAATGACTGCGCGTGAGTTGAAATTCGGCTCTTCAGGCATCTTGTCGAGGCACTGCGAAATGATCTTCAGGCTCTCGTCGATTTCGAGGGCGCGAACCAGGTGACGAGACAGGCAGTCACCGACGACGGAGAACTTTCCGTCCGGCACCGGCACGTCGAAGTCGAGTTCGGGATAGATCGAGTAGGGATCGTTGCGGCGCAAATCCCACTTGACGCCGGAACCGCGAAGCATCGGGCCGCTCCAGCCGTAGTTGATGGCGACGTCGGCAGGCATGATGCCAATATCGTAGGTGCGCTTGACGAAAATCTCGTTCTCGGTCAGAAGCTTGTACAGCTCCACGACTTTCGGCTTGAAATAGGCGATGAACTCGGCGACGCGCTTTTTAAAATCGGCAGGCACATCGTAGGCCAGTCCGCCGATCCATATGTAATTATAGAGCATACGAGCGCCGGAGATCCATTCGAGCAGGCTCATGATGTGCTCGCGGTCGCGGAAGCAGAAAAGAAACGGCGTGAAAGCGCCAAGGTCGATAGCGTAGGTACCGATAGCGACGAGATGCGAAGCGATCCTGTTCAGTTCGGAGACGATGACGCGGATGAATTCGACGCGGCGGGGAATTTCGATGTCGAGCAGCTTCTCGACGGTGATGCAGTAAGCCAGCTCACTGTTCATGCCGGCGAGGTAGTCCATCCTGTCGGTGTAGGGCACGATGGCGGGATAGTCCACATTCTCGCAATATTTCTCGAAGCAGCGGTGGAGATAGCCGAGATAAGGCTCGGCCTCGACGACGACTTCGCCGTCCGTGATGCATTCGAGACGAAGCACGCCGTGCGTTGACGGGTGCTGCGGCCCCATGCTGAGCACCATGTACTCGGTATCGAGATCCTTTTCAATGATGACGCGCTTGTCGTCCTGACGGATGATCCTTGTGGAGTTCGATTCAGCTTTACCTAATTCCTGCATGACTTCGGAATGCTTGTTTACGGGTTATGGCGTCAGTAAGGAACCTTGATGCCGTGATAGGTCTCCTGAACCTGGTAATCCTTGCGAAGCGGAAAACCGGTCCAGTCTTCAGGACAGAGAATCCTTCGCAGGTCAGGGTGCCCTTCGAAGACCATGCCATACATATCGTAGGCTTCGCGCTCGTGCCAGTTGGCCGTGTGCCACACGCAGGAGACGGAGGGAATCGACCCGCCATCGCGCTGGCATTTGACCTTGACGGCGAGCTTGTGCGTGTACTTGCCAATGTTTTCGAGATTGCAGACGATGCCGACCTTGCCCTCGTCGGGATAATCGACCCCGGAAAGGCAGGCCATGTAGTTGAACTGCAACAGGGAGTTGTCGCGCATGTAGAGCGCGATATCCACCCAACGGGATGCATCGAGCACCTCGAAGAACGGCATGGTCGGATTGGCGTCGAACTCCGATATCGCCTCTCCGAACCGCTCCTTGATATTATCGTAAGCGGTCTTGCTCTCGCGCACCGCCGGTGACATCTGGTTTGCTGCTTCTTCCATTCCCTTGACTATAAATAGATAATAGTGGTTATGCCGTTGCCGCCTTGCGGGTCTGGTCGATCACCTGCTGCGGATCGACGCTCTTGTCGGCAAGCTTCTTCAGCGCATCCTGGCGTGAAATACCAAGCCCTTCCATACGGATCAGCTCCTGGACTTTCATCAGTCCGCCGATCAGCGCCTCGGGACGCGGAGGACATCCGGGCACATAGACATCGACCGGAATAACGCGATCAACGCCCTTGAGCACATGGTAGCCGTGCTGCCAGTAGGGGCCGCCGCAGTTCGAGCAGCTTCCCATCGAAAGCACGTAACGCGGCTCGGGCATCTGTTCGTAGAGCGTGATCACCCTCTCGGCCATTTTCATCGTGACCGTACCGGCCACGATCATGAGGTCGGACTGGCGGGGCGAGGAGCGCGGAAAGATACCGAAGCGTTCGAGATCGTAGTTCGAGGCGTTGGTGGCCATCATCTCGATAGCGCAGCAAGCCAGACCGAAACCCATCGGCCACAGAGATGAGAGGCGAGCCCAGTTCATCACATTGTCAACCGAAGTCACCAGCACGTTGCGGTTCGATACCCTGGCGTCAAGCAAACCCATAGCGTAAAATCGATGATGATTGAAAGATTATCCGTTCGCCCTTCCGGCGCGACGATTCGGCATTTCCGGCATTTTCGGAATATTCGGAGTCGGACGCACCCAGTCGAGATCGCCCTTGACCCAGGCATAGACAAGACCGAGCACGAGGATGCCTGCAAAGATCAGCACCTCGACCAAGGCGAAGGCGCCGAGCTGCTTGAAAACGGTTGCCCAGGGATAGAGGAAAACGACTTCGACGTCGAAGATGATGAAGATAAGGGCGACGACATAAAAGCGGATGTTGAACTTGACCCAGGCGCTTCCCACCGCCGGCTCGCCGCACTCGTAGGTGGAGTTCTTTTCAGGATTGGGCCTGCTCGGGCGGAGCATTCTCGCCGTCAGGTAGCCACCCGCGACGAAGACGATACCGAGCACGAGAAACACGAATACGGTGCCAAAACCGGTTAATGTCTGATCCATCTTCTCTTGTTTGACATTTTAAGTAAAGGGAGTGACTTACCCCCTTCTCAGACAGGCTCAGAGAGCCTCCGAATCAAGTGCCGCCAATATAAAAAAAATCTTTTCAATCTACAGATAAAAAGCGGTTTTTGTCAGCATCGAAGGCGGGATCGAAAAAAAGGGGATCGAAATTTTTAATGCCGAAGCGATAACAATCGTGATTTTATTACAGATCACTCGCTTTTTTCAAAAAATCTTGAACCGGCAATTTTAAAGAGCCGGATCAGCACGACCATCACCAGCAGGGTCACAAGCGCCAGAGAGATGACGACCGGCTGCCATGCCTGGAACATGCGCTGCATCAGCGGCCCGGCAATCGAGACAAGAAGCATCCAGATGATCGGCGTCCATACGACGCCGAAAATGACCGGCAACCCGTTTTTCATGAACCGTTTTTTCGTCTGCTCGTCAGGAAAAAGTCTCATCGTAATCTGATTGTTTTAGCGTGATTCCAAACCGTGGCCATATTATTGTACATCAGAGCAGCAGCTCGCCAATCTGGGCGGCCACATCCGGCTCAAGCACCTTGAGCGCCTCGTACTCCGCCCGAAGACCACGCATATCGCCGCGTGACATATAATACATAGCGAGCTTGCAGTGCACTTCGACATTATCGGGCTGAAGCGCGTAAGCCTTGTCGAGCGCTTCGAGCGCATTGGCGTGCTCGCCGAGATCCATGTAGACATCAGCCAGCACGCACCACGCCTCCACGAACGCGGGATCGCGGCCCAACGCCTCTTTGAGCACCTTGATGGCCGCCTGCTCCTTGCCCATCGTCAGCAGCACGAAGCCGAGATGGCGATAGGCTTGCAGTTGCGACCGGTCGAGCGCGACGGCAAACACGAGATCGGTGCCCGCACGGCGGTACTCGCCGTTGGAGAGCAGTGCCACGGCGCGAGCGTAGCGCACCTTCGGCTCCCGGCACGCCGCGCCCGCAAGCTTGTCGAGAATGGCGACCGCCATGCTGTACTCCCGATTCTCGATGCGATCGAGCGCCTTCCGGTAATCCCGCTCGCGTTCCGACAGCGGTTCTGGACTGTTCTGATCGTCTATAAGAGCATTCATAATCTGCTGAGATGGTTTCATTTCCCGGACTTTCTACCGCCGAACGCCTCACGTTGCGCGTCGAGCAGCTCGATTTCGGCGGCGATCCTCGACGCGAGCCATTCGGCGAACGCCGGTGAGTCGTTGATGCAGGGAATATAGTGCTTCAAGGTGAAGGATGAGCTGTCGAGCTGCTTTTTGGCCTCGTAATCGGTCTCGCTGTTGTCGGCGAAGTAGCCGAACGGAAACATCGCCACCGCGCTGAACCCTTCAGCCGCGAACTCTTCGAGCGCCCGCTCGGCAGTCTCGTGCGTCCACTCCCCTCCCCTGTTGTGATTCAGGCACCCAAGCTTGATTTCGCCAAACACATTGCGCGGATCGGCCATGATTTTGTCGCGCATCACCCTGAAAAACTCCATCGTCTCGTCGAGACCGGTGAAAACGGATGGCTTTTCGCCTCTGCGGTTTTTGACGATGGTACCGTGAATGACGAGGATGAGCCCCTGCTCCTCCCTCTTTGCCGATCCTTGCCAGTCAGACGACAGCAACGCGAAGAGGTGATCGAGATAGATGCGGTGCAGCGCTTCGTCCTTCCAGAAACCACGCGCCACGCGCAGCATCCCGAGATGATCCTCGCCGAAGCGGTCGATGGCCATCTGGCACGCCGGGCCGCAGGAAAAGGCCGATTCGACCGGAATCATCGGGACGACGAGAATGCCGTCCGAACGATTGCTGCTCCGTTCGAGCACCTCTTCGAGACTGGGATGCACGAAATAGTAAGCGTCAGCAATCTGGATTTCTCGTCCCTTTCCGGCAAATCGCGGATCGCGCCGGAGCACTTCCCTGACGCCAGCCGCTTGTTTGCGGTTGATCTCGACGAGGCGCGAGCGGTAGCGATGCAGCTTCCAGTCGATGTAGTGCCTGGTCGAACGGTAATCGGCGATCATGTAGATGAGCAGCTTCGGCAGCTTGACGATCTTGCGGGTAATCACCTCGATGATCTTGCGCGAACTCGGCCAAAGAGCGCGAACGGTCAGCTTCTCGACCTCCCCATATGTCACCAGCACCACGCTGTAACGCCCTCCGCTCACAGTGACATCCACCATTTGAATTCACCGTACATCAGCAGGAAGCCGATCAGGCCGCCGACCAGCGTCTGCATGAAGTTATGCGCCTTGAGATAGACACGCGACCACATCAGGAGCGGCACGAACGCAAGCAGCGCGAGCGCGGGCGCGCCTATGAACAGAACCAGAAGCGCGATCGACGAGGTGAGCGAAAAAAGGTGGATGCTGATCTTCCACTGAAGCGTGACCAGCAGGATGAACACCGTATTGACCGCATTGAAAAGCAGGATGCCCGACAGAAAGCGGGGCGCTTCGAGCTGCGTCATCAGCTCGTAGCCGACCAGATTGACGCCGACCAGCACCAGAAGCGGCAGGAACCGCTGCTCGCGGAAGGTGATGTTGTAATCGGAAACCTTGCCGATCTTCTTGAGTCCGTAGATCAGGAACATCGGCACAATGGTGGCCGACAGAAGCAGCAGGAAAAACCAGTCGATATGATGGGGCTTCGCTGAATAGCCATGTTGCACTATACAGAGATAAACTGCCGGCGCCACGACGACAGGACTGATGATCCACGATACCAGAGAGGCAAACCGGCGTGTATCGAACTGCATTGAAAACCAGAAAGGGTGAACGTGATTTTTCCATATGGCGCACTTCAGGCGCTAAAGAAGATAACCCTTTCCCGGAAAAACCGAAAAAAAGAGCGCAAAGCCGCATGTTAACGCTATATAACTCAACGATCTCTCGCCGCTTTCGAAATCGAAATCGTGATCGACTCCCCTACTGTCGATTTCGATCCCGAGTTGGATCACCTCCGACAGGATTTTTCGCCTTCGCAGGACAAAATCGGGAAAATTCGATCAAAATCTTTATAATGTCGGAAAACCACGTATATTAGCCCTCCGAATAGCGAGAGTGGTGAAATTGGTATACACGCTAGTCTTAGGAACTAGTGCCGTGAGGCGTAAGGGTTCGAGTCCCTTCTCTCGCACTGTTCATTCGATCATGCCAAAGTGGCGGAACTGGTAGACGCGCTGGACTCAAAATCCAGTGGGCGCAAGCTCGTGTGGGTTCGAGTCCCACCTTTGGTACACGACCGGCAAGCCGGTTTTTCGACGCATCTCTTTTTTCCTGCCTCCACGGCATTCCCGGAAACTCTCATAATCTTCACGGTTCCGGCCAGCCGGGGCAAACGCAGCAACCGGATAGCGCAACAGATTAGCAGAAATTCCCTATGCAAAGAATGTACTCACCGTGGCGCGACGTCTACATGCAGAGCTTCAAGGAAGAAAAACCCATCGTTCCTGAAGAGGGCAAATCGGTCTTCGCCGACATTCCACCCGAAGAGGACGAAGAGCGCTTCGTGCTCTGTCGGGGTGAATACTGCTTCGCCATTCTGAACCTCTACCCGTACAACTGCGGCCACCTGATGGTCATCCCCTATTTGCAGACGCCCGAGTTCGGCGATCTGGACGAGAAGACGATGGTCGAGATTTTCAAAATGTCCAACCTCTGCATGGAAGCTCTGAAAATCGCCATCAAACCGCACGGCTTCAACTTCGGCGCGAACCTCGGCAGGGTTGCTGGCGGCAGCATCGACGAGCACATCCA
>JAAXWU010000058.1 GCA_013334855.1 Chlorobaculum sp.
GGGAACTCTCACCACCATCGCGCAGGTGTGCCTCGGCGACCGGCATTTCGACGCCGGGCGGGTGCAGGGCTACCGGCTCGAATACGCGGCGGTGCACGAATTGCTCGAACGGCTCCGCACGATGAGGCTCGACGAGATCGTCTCGCTCGGCATTCCCGAAGGACGCGCCGACGTGTTTACGATGGGTACGCTGATTCTGCGCCAGTTTATGCGGATGCTCGGCATCGGCGCGGTGACAGTCAGCATCCAGGGCCTCCGCTTCGGCATGGCGCAGCAGGAGCTTCAGCGCCTGCGCAACCGAGGCTGACAACTACGCTCACGGCTTGCGGCACGATAGCCAGACAAGCCCACCCGAAGCATCTTTCGTGAAGAACAGAAAACGCTCACTGCTCTCCCCAATCTTGTACCGCTTGCGCAGCTCCTCGACCGAGAGCGGAAAATCACGCCGCTGAATGGCGGCGTTCGTGATTTCCAACGATGTAAGCTCCTTCCTGAAGCTCTTCGGACTGAAGCGGCGAGACTCCTCGATTCTGAAGCTCCTGCCCGGAAACGGCTCGACGCGATCCGCCGAAGTCAGATAATCGACCGTGCGGTTCAGGAATTCGAGACGCAGTTGCCGGGCAAGCTCGCCGGTCAGCCGCGCCTTGATGATGGCCGCGTCCGGCTCGTAGAGCCACGCACCGGGCGCATCCGCGATAATTTTCCCGGCATTTCCATCCGCGTCCGACGCAATCTCGAACGGCTCCTTGCCGAGACACACCGCACGGATTCCCGGCAGTATTCCGGCGACATGCTCCCGATCAAGCAGGAGCAGCACCTCCTTGCACTCGCCATCGACCGAAAGCACGATCACTTCGGAGAGCGACGGAAGCTGCGTTTCAAGGCCGCTGATCTCCAGCGCGGGTGAGGCTTTGATGCAGACTTTCGCAGCTTTGCGAAGCATCAGGTCGTGCAGACGCACCACGTCGGGACTCGACTGCTGAAGTCCGGCGGAGCGCCCGCCATGCTCCCGACGCGCCGGATCGACGAAGAGCCAGTCGAAAGAGTCGTCGGCGTACCCGGCAAGCAGTTCCTCACTGTCCCCGATGAGGGTTCCGACGTTGGCGATCCCTATCTCGCGCCGGTTCGCCTCGGCCAGCCGCGCCAGCGCCTCGTCCCGCTCGCACGACACCACCTCGTCGAAGCGGCGGGCGATAAAGAGCGTGTCGATACCAAGACCGCCGGTCAGGTCAATCGCCAGCCGCCCCTGCATGAGTGACGCTTTCCACGCCGCCGCCCGCTCGCCGGAAGCCTGTTCGAGCGCGAGCCGCGTGTAGAACAGCGGAAAGCGCGACAGCGACGGCAGCTTCACGGCGGCCTTCTTCCGGCACGCAATCTGCTCGGCCATAGCCCGCACCGGCAGATCGCTCCGCCCGTGAAAGCGCATGGCAAACGCCGCCGGATCGTCACCCGCGTGAGCATCGATCAGCGCAAGCACCTGCGGATCGAGCAGGCTGTGGAGTTCGTCGAGGGTCATGGGGAAGCACTATACTCCTACCTGAACTTGTCGAGATATTCACTGAATGCAAATATCCGATAACGTGTCTGGCCGCTGACCTCTTTCAGAATTCCTGCATCATGAAAAAAAATGACAAGGTCATTGGCGGATTTTACGCTTAACCCGCAGATTTGTTGTACCTGTTTGACGGTAACAACCGGGTTCACGAAAAGATGGGAAAGCAACGTCAATGCGGCCTTGGCTCTTCTGCCACTCGTTTCGGTAAGACGGCGCTCGCTGTCCTGCTTCAGAACAAGAACCTCCGATAAGGTCTGCGAGGCCTTCCGTGCCGTTTCATCAACACCGACGAGAAAATATTTCAGCCAGTGCATGAGATCGTTTTTTTCTCTTACCCTCGTCAGGTTATCGTAGTAATTCATCCTGTTTTTCTCGAAAAACGAAGACAAATACAGCAGTGGCTTGTGAAGTATCTTTTCGCTCACGAGGTACAAGGTGATCAAAAGCCTTCCGATACGTCCATTGCCATCAAGAAACGGATGGATGGTTTCGAACTGGTAATGGGCTATACCGATACGAACCAGCGAAGGAACGACGATCTCCTTGTTATGCAGAAAATTTTCGAGGTCGCCCATCAATTGATCGACATAATGATGTGCTGGCGGAATGAACGCAGCATCCTTCAGAGACGAGCCTCCGATCCAGTTCTGACTCCGGCGAAATTCTCCAGGCTGGCGGTGCTGACCACGCACACCGGACAAAAGTACCTCATGCGCCTGCCGGAGTAACCTTGAGGACAACGGCAAGCTTTCAAGTTGACGAATCGCGCCACTCATCGCTTCCATGTAGTTCCTCACCTCAAGCCAGTCATTGCGCCTTTCTGGTAAAATCTCCTCTTCCGGAAAGAGAGCTTCGTCGAGCTCCGTCTGAGTGCCTTCAATACGGCTGGAAATAACAGCCTCCTTGGTGACATGCAACTGAATGAACAGTTCCGTATTCGGAACCAGATGAGCATATGAGTTAAGCTCTCCGAGGCTGATGGATGCCTTTTCAAGCAATACGCCTAAATGCATGTCTTTCCACTGCCACTGTACATTGACAGGCTCAGGCACAAAGTAGAGATATTCAACCCCTTTTTCTTTTCTGCCAGCATTGAATGCTTCGATGTCACGAACAGGATTCGACATAAAAGAACTCCGAAGGATTCTAAGTTTACTTTCAGGCCTAAAAGTAAACTTAAGAATTTCTAAGTTTACTTTCCTTCCATTTCCTCCAACTCTCACCCTTTGTGCCGCTCCACGAGCACTTGCCGGAGCACCGTGCGGTGCGCTTGCAACCAAGCGCATCATCGATCTGCAAACGGCTCATCACCTTTTACCGCAAATGCAGCAGTCGGCATTCAGGAATATGGCCATTTTGGCCAGCGATCTCGTGCCGACCACGTTGGTGCCGTGGCTTGGCTCAATGTGTACGTCACCGAGGTAGTCGCTGCCGATGCCCTCTTCAAGCGCTCGTTCCAGCGCGTCGAGTTTGCCGAAGAGGCTGTAGGCTGCCGATTGCGGCGTCGAGCAGGAGACCGGCGGATTGTCGAAGCCGTGCACCACGTAGCCGTCCGGAACCATGTCCTCGTCGGGATAGTAGTGCCAGTGCGTCATGCCGCAGCCGAAGCGCTCAAGCAGGCCGGGAAATCGGCTGTCGGGCGCGAGTGCCTGCAGGATGCTCGCGATCATGGCGTTTCCGACGGCGTGGGCGATGATGGTCAGGGTGTCGAACGAGGGCTTCGAGATGAGGTCGTCCGGCAATCCGTTCGGCGTGGCGAGCCAGGCGCGTCCGTTTTCATAGCCGATCTCCACCAGATCATGGCGCGGATCGATGGCCGTTTTCCGGCAGCCCGACCGAGTCGTGACGATCCGCACTCCCGGTACGGGAACGAGCAGGCGCTTTCCGCTAATCGTGACCGGCACGATGCACTGTTCGTCGAGCGACGCCACAGTTTCGACGCCATCCGCCTCGATTGCCGGTTCGACCCGCACCGAAAGCTGGCGGGCGAAGAAGCCGTAGCTCATGCCGCTGCGGTCGTCGAGGTAGCGCGACACGATCTTGCGGTAAAAGCCGTTGCGGTAGGCGAGCGACTCGCGCGAGGTGTGGTTCATGAAGCGCGAGTTTCCCGCCCAGATGCGCCCGCACTCCACGAAATCGGCGGCGATTTTCTGAAACTCCGGCGCGTCGACGTCCAGCGCCCCCGGACGAATCTCCAGATCGCCGTCACGTGGCGGCACCACCTGCGCGGTGATCTTCGGGATCAGCGATTCGAGCACATCATGTGCCTCCGGCAGCGGCGTGTCGAAGGTGGTGATGCCGCCGTTCATGCTGCACACCGTCCACGACGTATCGGTCACGTAAATCAGCAGGTGCACCATCTCCCAGGCGAGCCGCCCGATGACCGCATCGAGCGTCTCCTGCGGCGTTTGGCCGTCGCGTACCGGCGCTGCTTCGTCGTAGACGCCGACGATCAGGTTGTTGTAGAGCGTCGAGACCCGGTTGATCGGCAGCAGCTCGTCGGGAAAAACTCCCGGCGCGATAACCACCGTGCCCGCCGCGAAGCGCGAGGAGCGACGGTCGCCCGGCAGAGATTCGGCAACCGTAACGCCACACTGCGCAAGCGAGTCGCCAAGCGCGTCGGTGAAGCGGCGAAGCCTCGGACTCAGCTCAGGGGCCGGGCAAAAGGCCACGCGCAGTTGGGCGCTCATGGCAAGAGGATCGAGCGGCGTTGATGCCGGAATGCCGAGAAGCCGGTTCAGCCAGCAGGCGCTGATGCGTTCAGTCATGAAAAACAGTGGGTGGAGCGTTTGTCAAAAGTTCAGGGGATGCCGTACGGTTGGCCGGAAGTCACTCGCCCGTGGGATGTTCGTGACTCCAGAGCAGCTTTTTGCGAAGAATTTCGCAGTAGTTTCTTTTTTCGTTGGCCACCAGATTGACGTGATGCGGCGACTTTCTCACCGTGACTACTTCACCCGGCGCAAGCAGTTTCTTCTGGATGCCATCCATTTTCAGCGGAAACTCCCCGGGATTCGCATCGACCGAAACCTTGACCGTCTTGTCGTCGCTGATGACAATCGGCCTGACCGTCAGCATGTGCGGGCAGATTGGCGTGATGACGAAGACGTTCGATTTCGGCGCGATGATCGGGCCGCCTGCGGAGAGCGAGTAGGCCGTCGAGCCGGTCGAGGTGGCGATGATGATGCCGTCGGCGCGGTACGAGCCGAGCATTTCGTTGTCGAGCAAAATGGTGAAGGTCGGCAGTCGCCGTGCTGATGAGCCTTTTTCGATGATCACGTCATTGAGCGAGGTCAATTGCTCGCCCGATTCGAGCGTGGTTTCGAGCTGCGAGCGCCGGTGAATCGAGTAGTTGCCGCTCACCAGATGATCCATGGCCGTCCACAGCTCGTCCGGGCTGAACTCGGTCAGAAAGCCGAGATCGCCCACGTTGATGCCCATCACCGGCTTGGAGCGCGAGTAGTGGGAGGCGAGGAGCAGCGTGCCGTCGCCGCCGAGGGAGACGAAAGCGTCGCAGTGCTGGCTGAGATCGGCCTTCTCCTCCCATTTGCCGCTGCCGAGCGCCTGGGCCGACTGGGGATCGAAAACATAGTCGATCGAACGCGCATCGAGCCATGCGACGAGTTCGCGGGCCAGCTCCAGCGCCTTCTCCCTGGTGATGTTCACGAAAATGCCGAGCTTCATGAGCCGTTCCTCTCCTGAAGGCGTTGATAAAGCTGGTTCGCTTCGCGGAATCGCGATTCGAGCGCCTCGAAGTTCTTCTCCCGCACCTCGCTGGCGATTCCGGCCAGACTCGCGGAGAAAGCATCCAGTTCGCGGGCGATGTTGTCGAGGTTGGTGTCCACGATGTCCCGCCAGACTGGCCAGGGACTGCCCGCCAGCCGCGCCACCGATGCGAATCCGGGGCCGCCCCATGCGACATTCTCGCGGCAGTGCTGCATCAGCGCTGTCGAGATGAGCTGCGGCAGGTGGCTGATGTTGGCGTAAACCCGGTCGTGCTCTTCCGGCGTCATCAGGAGCGGCTTGCATCCGGCGGCGCGAAGCAGTGCAACAAGCTCGTCAATGCGGGAGGCTTCAGGCACGTCGGCGTCAGAGCAGAGAATCATGAGGCGGTTTTCGAGCAGCTCCGGCGAGGCCGCCCGGTAGCCTTGCTGTTCGCGCCCGGCGATAGGATGCATTCCGATGAATTCGAGGCCCAACGTCCGCGCCCTTGCGGCGATTTCCGCCTTGGTGCTCGACACGTCGCTCACCAGCGCGCCCGTCCGCGCATACCGCTTCACCTCGTCGAGCAGCGCGATGTTGGTGACGACCGGCGCGCAAAGCACGACGAGATCGGCATCGTAGAGCCGCGCCGGATCGGATTCGAAGCGGTCGAGGCCGCATTCGCCCGTGATCGCCGCGATGTCTTCGTCGCCGAAGCCCGGATCAAAACCGGTCATTTCGATCTTTTGAGCCGTTGCCGCCGCGGCGCGTTTGAGCGCCTGCATCAGCGACGCGCCGATGAGGCCGAGTCCGACGAACGAAATGGTGTGGATGCCCTGTTGCATACCGAGCGTCAGCCCTGGGGATTGGTTCGGCTGCCCGGCGCGTAGATCGGGATGCCCTCCTTGCAGAGCGGGCACTCCTCCGGCGCATAGCTGACCACCTCCATCGTGAGCAGCGAGAACTGCCTGTCGGCGAGCCGCACCTTGCCGTTGCTTCGGTCAACCACCGAGGCGACCCCCGCCACCGTGGCTCCGGTGGCCTTGACCAGCTCGATCACTTCAGCGACCGAACCTCCGGTGGTGATCACATCCTCGACCACCAGCACCTGTTCGGAGGGGTCGATGGAGAAGCCGCGCCGGATCATCATGGTTCCATCCTTGCGCTCGGCGAAGATGGTCTTGACGCCAAGCTGACGCCCGACCTCCGTGCCGACGACGATGCCGCCGATGGCGGGCGAGATAACCGTCGTGATGCCGCTCTCCCGGAAAAATCCGGCGATTTCACCACAGATCGCCGAAAGGTATTCCGGGTATTGCAGCACCTTGGCGCACTGGAAATAGGAGTTGCTGTGACGGCCTGAAGTGAGCCTGAAGTGGCCGTCGAGCAAGGCGCCGCTCGACTTGAACATCGCGAGAGTTTCCGAATTGGTCATGGATGAAAATCGGTCGTTTAGTGCAATAAGAAGGACAAGTCAGTAAAGATACAGAAGCCCCTGCGAATTGCTAAACCCAAAATGGCGCCGATGCCTCGCGGCTGGCCTTCAGAGGCGGCTGTCGAGGTATCCCTGGAGGATAAGGCATGCGGCGGCGGTATCGAGCCGCCCCTTCTCGTTGCGCTTCTTGCGGCTGCTGCCCGACGCGGCGAGAATTTTCATGGCCGACCGCGAAGAGCTGTGCTCGTCAAAGGTCTCAGCCGGAATGCCGACAAACGCCTCCCGAAGCTCCACGACGAAGCGATCAATCACCGATGTCATGCGGTTCTCCGCCCCCGTGTCGCTCAGCGGATAGCCAACCACGATCCTCTCGATCCCCTCCTCATCCCGCACCCGCGCCAGCACCCTGACAAGTTCCTCCATATCGAACGTCCCCAGCGGCTGCGCAAACATCCGCAACGGATCGCTCACCGCCACCCCAATCCGCTTGGTGCCGAAATCGATCCCGATGATACGTTTGTGGGAAGAAGGCATAATGGATAATTGACAATGGATAATGGATAATGTAACAACGGATGGCGATGAATGAATCGGTTTGGTTGGCCTCACACGCAAGGCAAATCCTGTAGGGGCGGCTCTTGTGGCCGCCCTTGGTGCGGCGAGAAATAACGTGACCGCGCGATGCCCTCGTCGCGAAACCGATCATTGCAGTATATTGGGTAAAAGTATTGTATCAAGAAAGCATACGAAGACCATCAACTCCTATGGCAAAAGCACAGTCACCCCAGAGAAAACCGGCTAGCCTATCAGTCGAGCAGATGAAAGCCGCTCTGCCAAAGCTCACACGCCGGATTGCCGATCTCGAAGCTTTTGATATAACATCGGTTAGGCAAAGGGGCGATTCGGGGATTGATGCGCTGCATAAAAAAGTTAACAGTACGCTTCAGGAAATTCTTGGGGCTGATACTATTGAATACCGAGAATATTCATGGCCAAGTTTTGACACTCTGGGGTTAGGACTTAGAAATGGTTTTTATATATCAGAAATTCAAAGTGATTACAGCAAAAATAAAGACCGTGCGACAAAACGGCTTTCAGCACTCAAAGAATTGTTCGAGGAGCGAATTGCCGATGCTGAAACACTGCCGATGAATCCAACAACCCAACCATCACAGCCCCCCAAAACCGGCAAAGTCTTTATCGTCCACGGTCACGATCATGGCGCGAAGGATTCTGTAGCACGGCTTATCACGAAGCTCGGTTTGGAGCCGGTCATTTTGCACGAGCAGTTAGATCAAAGCCGGACGGTTATTGAAAAACTGTTGGATCATGCTGCTGAAGCTGACTATGCAATTGCGCTGTTTACTCCAGACGACATTGGCCATTCGGCAGAGCATCCAGAAGCGGCTAAACCGCGAGCTAGGCAGAACGTCGTCTTTGAACTGGGCTTTTTCCTGGGATTGCTCGGTCGGAAAAAGGTCGCATTGCTCCATAAAAGTGATGTGGAAATTCCTTCCGATTATTCCGGCGTACTCTACCTGCCCATCGATAGTGGCGACGGCTGGAAATTCAGGCTCGCCAGGGAAATGAAGGCTTGCGGCATGGAGATCGATATGAACAAGGTTTGAGTTCCTCTCAAAGATTCTCTTGCAGCTTTTTGAGGCGTTTGGCGGGGTTGGTGAATTTTACCTTTTCGATGTCGAACCGTGCCGGGTCGAAGGGCTGGCCGCTTTGGCTGCTTTCGTTGAGCCAGGCGACAATATCCTCGTACTCTTCGGCTTCCGGGTTCGAGATCGTTTCGAGCAGGTCGGCGTAACCTCCGGGGCCGCCGCAATCTTCGGGAGGCGTGGCGCGAGCGCCGTCGATGCAGCGGGGCAGCTTCGCCCCTTTTTCCCGCAGCAGGATGCCTTCGAGCAGCACTTCGTGCACCCAGTTGTCCCCGAAATCATAGATATAGTACATCTGGTCGCCCGGTCTGCGGAAGTGATCGCCGACGTTAGCCTTCCAGCAGGGCAAAAGATTTGGGTCGGTCATCTCCCCGTCGTCGAACGGAATGCCGAACCTCACGCTCTGGCCGATGGGGCGCTGTTCGAGCCGGAACTCGTGCAAATGGCAATCATGCCACCCCATCGCATCCTGAATGGCGACATGAAGCTCCCAGAAGGTGTACTCCTCGGGCACCTGAATCACCCGCCACGCCTCGGGTTCATCCATTTGCAGGGTTATCCTGAACTGGAACAACACTTTCGACTTCTGTTTGAGCCGGGCGATTTTCAGATGCTGCATGGGAAGATCGAGGGATTGCGAAAAAGTGTCCGGCCCGGAATTTTTAAATACAGGAAAAACCGGGCCGACATGGAACTCTTATCGCGTCGTGAGTGTAATTACTGAAATTCCGGGGAGCTTCAGGCTTCGGCGCTCTTGGCGCACCGCTCTCTGTTGATCATGATGAGCGCGGCAACCACTCCGGGTATCCAGCCCCAGAGGGTGAGAATACCGGTAAGCATGATGGTGCCAGCTTCTTTGTTCATGACGGCGGCGGGCGGCAGAATGAAGGCCAGGATCAGGCGGCGAATGTCCATGATGATCTCCAGGTTTGAGGTTAAGCTGTCTGACAGGAAATTTACGATTTGCAGCGACAACAAACAACGGCAATCCCGCCGGAAGCTGCTCGCCCTCGATCCCGATTTCAGCGCAAGAAAAAACAGTATCTTGTTTTTTACGGGCGAAAATGTTAACTATAAGCCCTTGCCGAACACGCCTCAAAGCTGTTTACCGCTCAAGGTTTTGTAAACTAAACGATCGACCAACTTGTACAATAAGATTCATCCTGACGTGGTACTGGATGAGGCTGACGAGGCTCTCGACGAGCCTAATTTTAATAATTTCAATACGTCACCGGAACCTCCCAGTCCTTACGCCGACCTCGAAAAAAAGTACCGCAAGAACAAGTTCAACAAGGCCCGCACCAACCCCCCGCAAGGTCTTTACGGTACGCACGGCTTGGTCCCGGTCAACGGCGTCAACGGCCCCAAGCCTGCCGGAAAAAAATTTCAGAAGAAGAGAAACAAGCCAGCCGTCGCGCCCAAACCATTCAAGGCGTCGAACGGCAACAAGAGCGCCTGAACTGCCGGGTGAAACCGGACAGCATCAGTCCTTAAAGATACCATGAAGGAGCACGGCCGCTTGCCTGTTCCGTCAAGCCGGAAAGCAACGCTTGTTTCCGCTGTCTTGCAATGTTCATCCCGCCGTTCTTATGACCGTTGAAATTCAGGCTCATCGCGGAGCCAGGGCTTTTTATCCGGAAAACACCCTCCAGGCATTCTGCAAGGCCGCTGATCTCGGCTGCCGCGTGATCGAACTCGATCTCAACGTTTCCCGAGACCTTCGGGTGGTCGTCTCCCACGATCCGTGGGTGAACTTTCCCGATGGCGACGGAACGTCGAGGCGTTATCTCTACGCGATGAGCTATGACGAGATCACGCGGATCGATTGCGGCGAGCCGTCGCCCGACTTCCCGCTCCAGCAGCGAGTCGAGGCGGTGCGTCCCGAACTGGCCGAGGTGTTCCGCGTAGTGGAAGCGCATCTGCACGATGCGGGCCGTCCGGGAGCGATGATCTACAATCTCGAAGTGAAGTCGTGGCCCGGGCGGGACAGCGTGGCGCATCCGCCGCCGGAGGAGTATGTCGCACTCGTGATCCGTCAGATCAGGGTTGCCGGGCTTGAACGCCGTATCCGCCTTCAGTCGTTCGACGCCCGCATCGTTGCCGAGGCAAACCGTCTTGCACCCGATCTCTGCTACGGCCTGCTCGTCGAAGATCGCGCGGCGCTGGACAGCTTTCCCGCTTGCCCCGGTTTCGTGCCGGAGTATGTGAATCCGAGGCACGATCTCGTCGATGAAGCGCTGGTCTCATGGCTGCACGGCCTTGGCGCGAAGGTGGTGGTCTGGACGGTCAACCGGCCTGAAGAGATGCTCAGGATGAAACGCCTTGGCGTCGATGGCCTCATCACCGATCATCCCGAAATCGCCCTGCATCTGCCGGGACTCGATGGTGCCTGAGTTCTGCTACGTCAATGTTTTGAGAGTACGGTGATGATTCGCGTCGCCTCACGGTTCATCGATTCGAGCTTTTCAGCAGAGACATCGCCCGGCGCGTAGAGCGCGTGGTCGATGCCGGTAAGCAGCTCCGTTATGGCCGCTACGGTTTGGGCCTTCACCATCTTTTCCTCCAACTCTTTACCAAGCTCCTTCAAGGTCAGTCCCGAAGGATTCCTGATGCCTATCTTTTTGATGGCCTCAAACAGCTCGTTTCGCATCGATGCCGGAGTTTTTTTCCTCGTCGACGGCTGAGGCGTGGGGGCGGGCGGTGTCGCAGGCTTCGACGGTTTGACCGCTTCCGGATTGCTTCGTGAAGTTGCAGGTCGCTTGTAGCGCCTCATGTAGCGGTTGTGCAGGCCGAAAATGAGCGCCAGAACGGTGACAGCCATGATCGCGATGATCGCATTGACGAGCACGCTCGCCGGTTTGGCCTCTTCACGCGGCGGCGCTACGATGGAGAGCGGCGGTGGCTGTGGCGCTGCTGTGGCGGCTTGACCGGTTGTCACCTTGATTGTGATGGCGTTTGAGGCGACGGTTTCGTAACGCCCGGTTTCGGGATCGAAGACGGTCAGCTTGACCGGCACGAAGCGGAACTCGCCCTCTTTCGAGGCTGTCAAGGTGATTTTGGCGCTGATCGACGAGGTCGAACCTTTTTGCGAGGCCGCAACGGATGGCGCTGCCGACGCCTCGCGCTGCATCCCCTCCGGCAGCATTACCGTCAGGGGCGGCGGCGTGTCGAGGTTGCCCTGGCCGCTGATGGTGACGGAAAGGTTCAGCGGCTCGCCGGTGCGCGCCGTGCTGCTTTCCGGTGAAACCGAGAGGGTGAAATGGCCCACGGCTCCGTTGAAATCGGCGGGGGCGGGCTTTGGGAGCGCACGCGCCTGAAGCGTGGCGGGCGGCGCGGTCACGATCGACTCGACGTCGTTGCGGCTGTCGAGCGAAGCCTGCCCGCTTTGCGGCACGAGGCAGCGCAGGCGGTAGTTCGCGACCGACAGCTTCCCGCTCTGCATCGGCACCAGCCGGAGCTGCTTGATTACCGCTTTTCTGACGAGCACGCCGTTTTTCGAGACCGGAGCGCTGTCAACGTAGTTTTCCGGCGTGATCTCGCGCACCCACAAGCCCGGATGCTCAGGCTGGCCTTTGTCCTCGATCTGTGGCGCGGTGCCGCTGAAGAAGAGCGTGTAGGTCAAGCGCACCTCCTGGCCGACCCACGGCTTACCGTTGTCGAGCGATGACTCGATGAAGAGCTTGCCGCCGGAAGTGTTTCCGCCGTTCGCCGCCTGCGCGTTCGATGCGTGAAGCACCAGCAGCAGCAGCGGCAGCAGGTAGTGTCGGAGGCGTCTGAGCATCGGCGACTATTGCATCAACTCTTTCGAACGGGCGGCGGCAGCCTTGACCGTATCGACCAGTGCGCTCCGCAGATCGCGTCGCTCCATCTCCTTCAGGCCAGCCTCGGTCGTGCCGCCGGGCGTCGTCACTTCGCGAACCAGATCCGCGGGGTTTTTCCGGCCCGAGAGCACCATCGTCGCAGCGCCGAGCATCGTCTGGGCGGCCAGAAGCTGCGCGGTTTCGCGGTCGAGACCGCACGCCTCGCCACCCTCGGCAAGGGCGTCGATGATCCTGAACATGTACGCCGGGCCGCTGCCCGACACCGCCGTGGCCGCATCCATGCCGCTTTCATCGACGATAGCCGTTTTGCCGATGGCGTTGAAAATGCGCTCCGCGATCAAGAGATCGTCTCCCGTGGCATGTGCGCCTTTGCACAAAGCGGTCATCCCCTCGCCGACGAATGCCGGGGTGTTCGGCATCACCCGAACGACGCGAGCGCCTTCGGGGCAGTTCGATTCGATGAAGCCCGTGGAGATGCCCGCCGCCACGCTGACGATCAGATGCTGGCCGTGGAGCGCCGGTTTCAGCTCCGCGAGCACCTCGGCCACCTGATAGGGCTTGACGGAGAGGATGATGATCGACACGTCGCGTGCGAGGCTTTCGATAGACTCCTCCGCTTCGACTCCATATTGCAAAGCGACCGAGCGCAGGGCATCGGGCATCTTGTCGAAGCCGCAAATGGTCATCTGCGGGTCGTGGGAGAGTCCGGAGATCAGCGCCTGGGCGATGCGTCCGGTGCCGATGAAGCCTATGGTGAGCCGTGTCATGATAGAGAAGCTTGGTGATAAGTTGTGTTCAGGAACCGGCATTGCCTTGATCCCGGATTTTCACGAAAAGAATGATGAAGAGCAGAAACAGGGTGATACCGTTGGCAGCAATCAGGGGAACGCTGTTTTTCACAAGACCGTAGCAGAGCCAAAGGAAAACGCCCGCCGTCATGGCTGCTGCCCAGGTCATGCTGACATCACGCGCCTGCCGGGTACGGATCATGCGGAGTGCCTGGGGCACAAAGGCAAAGGTGGTCAGGAGGCCCGCAAGATAGCCGATATATTCGCTTTCCATGATCAGTTCCGGTCGTTGTGGTTGCCGCTTGAAGCAAAGTACAGGCAAAGATAAGAAATTATCGGCTCACTGGCGTGAGGGAGAGCGGGGATCGTTACCTGAGGGGGGTATAAATGAAAAACGGAAGCCAGGCTCCCGTTTTTCGCAAGTCAAAAGAGGTAAAACTTATTTGCTCAGGCTAACCATGTACGCAACGGCGTTGGCAACCTGTTGGGCGGTCAGCTTCGCATTGCCGCCTTTTGGAGGCATCTGGCCCTTGGCGCCTTTGTAGCCGGTGATCGAATTGGCGGTCATTTTGTCCATGCCCTTGGCAATGTGAGGAGCCCATGCAGCTTTGTCGCCGGTCTTGGGCGCGCCCATCATGCCAGCCTTGTGGCACATGGCGCAGCTTGCATCGTAGGTAGGCTTACCGGCGGCAGCATTGTAATTGGCAGCGAAAGCATTGCCGGAAACAAGCAGCGCGGCGCCAACGAGGGCAGCGGAAACGAAACGGGACATAAATATTTCTCCGTTGAATGTTGAAGTAGAAGGTATATAACTGAATGGCTATTTACAGACCCCTATTTTATCATTTTAGCCGTTGACCTCCAAATGATTTCAGAGCGGGTCGGGCAGTGAGCCATTGACAATGACCCGAAGATTCAGCCAGTCTGACTGTCCACGACATCCACTTCATCCACAACGTCCACCGCTCCCCCCGAAAAGCCGAAGACCCGGCAAAACCGGGCCTCCTGCGGGAAAAAGCGTTCGCTTATTTCGAGATGCTGATCAGGTATTTGGCGGCGTTGGTGAGCTGCTCGTCGGTCAGGGCGGCGTTGCCGCCTTTGGCGGGCATGCCGTTCAGGCCGTTGATCGTGTTCTTGATCACCGTCTCTTCGCCCTTGGCGATGCGCGGCGCCCATGCGGTTTTGTCGCCGGGTTTCGGGGCATTCATCATGCCGGAGTCGTGGCAAGCGTTGCAGCCGCCTTCGTAAACGGCTTTGCCATCTGCAAGCGCCGGATCGGTCGGGGTCGCTGCCGGTGCTGGAGCCGGAGCAGCGGCGGGCGCGGCGGCTTCGGTCTTGGGCTGGCCAGCCTTTTCAGCCTCGTCGAGCTCTTTGGCTAAATCGGCCGGGGGCTTTTCCAGACCGCATCCGCCAAGCATAATGAGTCCGGTCACGAACAGTGGCAGAAAACGTTTCATGTCTCTCTCCTTAAAAATTATCGGTGTTGTCGTTAGGTATTTTCCGTTAAAAAAATCGAAACGGATTTTAATCATATTTCAATTCCCCTCAAAACGCTTTCAGGCATTGCGCATCGTTTCGAGCTGCTTCTGCAAGTCGTTTCTGGACAAACGGTACAGATGGGTGTAAAAGAGGTTGAAGAAAAGCACCGCCGCGTTGATGCCGGGAGCCTCCAGCCCACGCCGCAGCGCATTGCCGACGTTGAACACTTTGCGGGTGAGATCGGAGTAGCTCTCGATGAACTCCGGCAGCGGGATGTTTTTCGGGCGGTAGAGCATCTCCTGGCCGAAGGTGTAGCGGAATGAGGTGATGTCCTCCGGGTCAAAAAGCAGTCGTCCCTCCTGGCGCAGGCGGTCGAACACCTTCGTGCCGGGAATGGGTCGGAGCGTGTTGATGCCCGGCACGTCGAGCCGCGTGTCGGCGATGAAGTCGAGAATGGCGCTCGGCGTCTGGAGCGTATCGCCATCGAGGCCGTAGATAAAGCTGCCGTAAAGGCTTATGCCCCTTTTGCGGATTGCCCGGATGTTGCCCGCAAGCTCCTCGGTGCGGTTCTGCGTCTTCTTGTGCGCGTTCCGGCTCGACGGCTCGATGCTCTCGATGCCGACCAAAAGCGCACGGCACCCGGAGCGGGCGAAGGCGTCGAGCAGCTCCGGCTGCTGTCCGAGCGCCGTGGTGGCCTGGCCGAACCATGTGATGTTGAGCGGAATCAGTCGCCTGAACAGCTCCCGTGCGAAGAGCGGATCACCGTTGATGGAATCATCGACGAAAAAGAAGATGCGCTTGTCCTCCTCGCTGAAGCGCCGCACTTCATCTATGATGTGCTCGATTTTGCGCTGCCGCAGCACCCGGCCGTTCAGCACGTGCACGTTGCAGAAGTCGCACTGATATGGGCAGCCGCGCCCGGTCTGGACGAGGTTGGTGGTGAAGTAGCGGCTTTTTTTCAGGAAGTCCCGGCTGACCGGGCGGTGAAGCTGCAAATCCGGCAAAGTGTCCGTGCGGTACTCAGCCTTGAGCGCCCCCGCGACGAGGTCTTCGAGCGCCTCGCGCCAGAGGTCGTCCGCCTCGCCGTGCACGAGGCAGTCGGCGTGAGGGCGGCATGAGTCCGGGAACATGGTGACGTGCGGCCCGCCGAGCACCACGGTAACGCCTCGGCGGCGCAGCTCGTCGGCGAGCGCGAAGGCCTTCGAGGCCATGCCGGTCTGCACGCTGATGCCGACAAGGTCCCACTGGCGCTCGAAGGGAAACTCCTCGAAGCGGAGGTCGCAGAGCGTCTGCTCGACCCCTTCGACCTCTATCGAAGCGAGGATCATCAAGGCGAGCGGCGGAATGGCGAACTGCGTGCGTTTGATGAGGTTACGGACGCCAGTGTCGAGCCATCGCTTCAGGCCGGACGGCTCCGAGTCGCCGTAGAGCGAGCGAG
>JAAXWU010000171.1 GCA_013334855.1 Chlorobaculum sp.
GCTCGTAAACAAAAAAGACTGGAAATGAGGTCGCCCCTTGCTTCCAGACAGATTTCGACAACAACAGACACCATCAACCAACTAACTCACCAAACCCGATTCTCCACTTCCAGCTGAGGCAAAACATTTTTCGATAAGTCCGACAGACTGCTATGCGAGAGTTATTATCAAAAGTTGTGTTTAAAGGCATAGCCGACAAATCGGCGGCAAGTGCGACCTTGACCAAAAACGCAAGGAGCGCAGCAGATGCAGACAGAAACACCATCAGTACTCGAACTTCTCAGCAAAGGGGTAAGCCTTGAAGAATTAGCCAGGCTTGCCGCCCAACAGTTGATTGCCTTGGCGATGGAAGCTGAAATCACCGCCTCAATGGAGCCGTATCAGCAGATCAAGACCCCGGACGGCAGGGCGGCGGTCGTCAGAAACGGTTATCTGCCTGAGCGAACCATCATCTCCACGGCAGGCCCGCTGACGGTAAAGGTGCCTCGAAACCGGTCGTTTGTACCTTCCATCAAACCCTTTGCGAGTGCGCTGATCCCGAAATACATGAGAAAGACCCCGAATATCGAAGAGGCGCTTCCGCTCTTTTACCTCGGCGGCCTGTCGAACAACGATTTTATCCCGGCGTTTGAAAAGCTGTTCGGCGAATTGCCGTCAGGGTTTTCTTCCGCCTTGATTACCCGAATGAAGCAGATATGGCAGGAAGAGCACCGGAAATGGAATCGTCGCCCGATGCATTTGGCCCGATATTGCTACCTGTGGGTCGACGGCATCCATTTCAACCTGCGGCTCGACGAAGGCCGGTTGTGCGTGCTCGTGGTCATGGGCGCGACCGAGGATGGCAAGAAGGAGTTGGTGGCTGTCGCTCGCGGATACCTGGAAAGCGCGGAGTCTTGGCTCGAACTGTTGCGCGATCTCAAAGAACGGGGAATGCCGTCGCCGAAACTCTGCATTGGCGACGGAGCGCTGGGGTTCTGGAAAGCGCTCGGCCAAGTCTATCCGGCTGCCGAACGGCAACGGTGCTGGGTGCACAAGACGGCCAATGTGCTGGACAAGATGCCGAAAACCGTCCAGTCGAGCGCCAAGTCGCTGATCCACGACATCAATCGGGCCGAGACCGAAAAGGATGCGCGAGATGCCTATACCCGCTTTCAGGAGCGCTATCAAGCCAAGTATCCGAAAGCTGTTGAAGCCTTGGTCAAGGATGAGTCGAGCCTGTTCATGTTCTACCATTAACCGGCTACGCACCGGCAGCATATTCGCAGTACGAACGTGATCGAATCGGCATTTGCCACGGTTCGACTCCGCACGGCCAAGACCCGTGGTCAGGGTACCATGGCAACGACGCTGGCCATGGTGTTCAAGCTGGCCGAACGGGCCTCACTGAAATGGCGAAAACTAAACGGGCGACAATTGATCGAGAAGGTCTTGAATGGCGTCAAATTTATCAACGGAATCGAGGAATCACTTGCAGCTTAGCTGACCGCAAAACACAACTTTTGGTAATTGCTCATGGCGAGCTTCGTTAACTCTCAAAACTATATGAAGATAATGCTTTGAGAATCTTGCTGCACCGGAGATGTTGACTTCGTTCTGGGCAAAAAAAAAGCCGCCCGAAACTGCTGGACGGCTTTAGTGGTGGGGACAGGACTTGAACCTGCAACCTTCGGGTTATGAGCCCGACGAGCTACCAATTGCTCCACCCCACGATGTTATGGGTCTTAATTTAAGAGAATAATTGGATTGTGCAACTGAGTTTCCGGAAAAGTCAAAAATAATATCCGGGAGAGTTATTTGAACTGGACCCCAATTTTCAGGCAGAAGTTTAAGTTGGAAACTTGCTCAAAACAGGAGCAAGTCAATGAGCACCAAGAAACGCAAGAGTTTCAGCAGTGACTTCAAGGCCAGGGTGTCGCTTGAGGCTATTCACGGAGTGAAAAGCCTGAAAGAAATCGCCAGCGAATTCGGCGTCCATCCCGTTCAGGTCGGCAATTGGAAGAAAGAGCTGCAAGAGCAGGCCGCGAGCCTGTTCGAGGTCAAAAGAGGCCTTAAACCAGTAGATTCGTCCTCGGATCAGGAAAAGCTCTACACCGAGATCGGACGGCTCAAGGTTGATCTGGACTGGTTAAAAAAAGTCGGGGATTACCCGATGAAGTCGCGAAATGCGTGGATCGACGCAAACGATCCCCTGGCGATTGCGACCCAGTGCGCACTGGCCGGAACCAGTCGCTCGACTTTTTACGCCACCTCGCGCAGCATCACGCCTGACGCTGAAGAACTGGAACTTCGGGAGCTGATCAACAAGGAATACACCAGGCATCCGTTCTATGGGAGCCGTAAAATCATGCATTACCTGTGCAGCCTCGGATACTGCATCAATCGCAAGCGCGTGCAGCGGATGATGCGAGTGCTCGGACTGGCGGCCATAGCCCCCGGCCCAAACACCAGCAAGCCGCACCCGCCGCACAAGATTTATCCGTATCTGCTGCGGGGTATGACGGTGACGCGCCCAAAGCAGGTCTGGTCGATCGACATCACGTATTGCTCGCTGCCGCAAGGGTTTATGTATCTGGTGCCCATCATCGACTGGTACTCGCGCAAGGTGCTGGCCTGGTGGTTGTCAAACTCGATGGAGAGCAGTTTTTGCGTGGATTGTGTTGAGGAGGCGTTCCGAAACTACGGCATTCCGGAAATCTTCAACAGCGATAAGGGTTCGCAGTTTACCAGTGACGTATTTATTAGGGCGATCAGGAAGTATCCGACGCTTCGCATCAGCATCGACGGCAGAGGCCGGGCGCTGGACAATGTGTTCGTCGAGCGGCTCTGGCGCAATGTCAAGCATGAGGGTATGTATCTGAAAGGATACGGTTCAGCGGCAGAGTTACAGCAGGGATTGAAGAAATATTTCTTAGACTACAACAGCGAACGGACGCATCAATCGCTGAACTACAGCACGCCTGATGAAGTATATCGCTCGAGCAAGGGAGGGGGAGCCTGCATCGTTGACAAGTATCAGTCGAAAAACGAGCGAAAAGAAGCGTTAGATGAAAAAAAAGGGCAGCGCCTTCCCGCTGCATAAACAGCCAGTTGCCAACTTAAACTCGACCAGATTTTGACTATTGGGTGGGGTCCACTTCAAATGTATTAACTGATCCGCAAAAGGCCATGGCTAAACGTTGCTCCGTTGCCGGGTGAACGGGCTGAATCGGATGTTCGGGCTTGTCGGGAGTTCGCTCGTAAGTCACGAGCCGTTTCGATGGTGCTAAAACAAATATTTACGTCAATAATCCTTGAATTATCAATAATTATTATTATATTTGAGTAGCAATTAATTACAGCTCCCTCGATGTAGTGATTCGAGATCAGGCCCCTTCCTTTTCTTGAATCTTCGGGGGAGCTTCTTTTTTTCTGAGGTTTTAGACTCCCGCCATTGTCTCAAACAGGTGCGTCTTTTATGCTAAACCCGTGGTTTGAGGCAATTGATTTGCGGGTACTGACGACAGGCTTTTCGTCCCGCAAGACATCGCCGCAACAGTCTTGGACACCCTTCATTATCGCCGTTTGCTGATAACGCATTATGGAATATGCGAATCTGCTATTCCTGCGCGAATGAATTTCTTTCATCTGATTCCTATTTGCAATCATGATAATTATAATATAACTTCTATTTGTCTTGTCGTTGTTCATGAATCAACAACTCAAAGTCAAACAGAAGATGGCTCGACCAGCAAAAGTAACCGAACAAGTCCTTGCCCAGGCGCAAAAGCTTGTGCAGGAGGCCGACACGGCTCGCGAACTGAGGGCGGGCCTG
>JAAXWU010000172.1 GCA_013334855.1 Chlorobaculum sp.
CGTTGCGCACGCGAAGGGAAGCGGATTCTCTGCAAGGAGGCGGCGATTCTGTTCGAGGCGGGCGCGGATCGCGATCTCGACCGCATCATCGTGGTGGCGGCTGGCAACGGCCTGCGGCTCGACCGCGCCGTGGCTCGCGGCATGGAGCGGGCGGAAGCGCAGAAACGGATGCGGGCGCAATGGCCGCAGGAGAGGCTCATCGAACGGGCACACTACGTGATCTTCAACGACGGCACCCTCGAAGAGCTGCGCTCGCAGGTCGAGCAGGTCTACCGGAGCCTGCTGACTGTGGTCGAGTGACTAAACGCCTCCCCCAACTTTTCCTCGAAATCGAAATCACCGCTATTGTTGGAAATTGGGCTAAAGCCCTTTTTTTGTTTTGCGTTGCCTGTGCCCACGGCTTGAAAGCCGGGGCAATTGAAGAGCGATGCAAGATTGAATGTCCGTCGGGTTGAAACCCTCCTGAATGTAAGACGCCAGGGCAACAGAAGAGGAGGGAAGATTGAATTTCCCGATAACTGTCGGTTTAAAAGCCTCCTTAATCTGCAATCAAATTCCTAATCTCCCGCCTCGTCCCGACTTGCCGGAATCATCGCAATGTATTCTGGTTGCCCCTCACTCTGAAATCGCTCTGGCGAGCAGCGGGAGGGAGACGCGGTAGCGGTAGGAGGTGTCGGCGTGGGTGTCGGGGAACTCTTCGTAGCGGTGCGTTATGCCGAGGTTGGTTGCACGCGCTGAAAAGCGCCGGTGGCCGAATTGCAGGTTGTACTCGTCCTGCGAACCGCAGTCGAGGAAGAACAGACGGAGCGATCCCAGCGCCTCCTGGTACTTCGCCTCTTCGAGCATCGTCAGCGGATCGAAGTTTTTCCACTGCTCCCAGATTTCGGGAATGAGCTGGCAGGTGCGTGGCTCGAAAGGGAGCTGCATGTTGCCCGGCGCGGGCTTCGACGGATCGGGCGAGTAGCAGGCGGCCATCGCCATCATGTCGAGCAGGGCGAACTCGCCTCGCGGCTTTTTGTCGAGCGACTCCCAGCGGGTGAAAAAGGTCGCGATGCTGCCGTCATATTTTTCGAGAATCCGCGCCGCGACGGGGAAGTTCGGGCGGTAGCAGAGATCGAAATCCATGTCGCCGCTGTGGCACCCCACCGCCGAAAACAGCTCCGGGTGCCTCATGCCGAGCCGGAGCGCCCCGAATCCGCCCGACGATTTGCCGACGATGGCGCGGTGTCGCGCTTCCGCCAGCGTGCGGAACTGCCGGTCGATGTGGGGGATCAATTCAGTCGTCAGGTAGCTTTCGTACGGACCAGTGGCGGCGGAATCGACATATTGCGAGCCGCCGTAGCGGGTCATGCAGTCCGGCATGACGACAATCGTCTCCGGCATCTCGCCCTTCCGTATCAGCGACTCGATCATCTCCGGCACGGTCGGGCGTCCGAAGCCGAAGTTCAGAAAGCTCACGCCGGTCGAGGCGAATCCTGAAAGCAGATAGATCACCGGGAAGCGCTTCGAGCCGTCGTACGATGGCGGCAGGTAGACCGGAACGTGACGCTCCGCCGGATCGCCGAGGGGATTGTCCTTCAGGGTCGAGCCGGGAACGGCTTCGAACACCACCGTCGGCCTCATGCCGCGCTTTCCTCCATCAGCTTCTTGTTACGGTTTTTCTGCACGCTGCCTGAAATGAAGATGCTGATTTCGTAAAGCAGAATCATCGGAATGGCGATCACCATCTGCGTCACCATGTCGGTCGAGGGCGTGACGATGGCTGCGACGACAAGCATCGTTATCATGGCGTGACGGCGGTAGAAGCGCATGAAGGCCGGCGTCAAGAGGCCGATTTTCGACAGGACGTAGGAGATGAACGGCAGCTCGAACACGATGCCGGTGGTGAGCAGCGTACCGAGGAAAAAGCTGATGTAGTCCTGGACGGAGATATTGTTGGTGATCAGCGTGGTGCCGAATCCGGCGAAGAACTTCAGCGAGATCGGAAGGAAGACGAAATAGCCGAACGCGATGCCGCTGAAAAAGCAGATCGAGATAAAGAGGATCATAAACCGGCTCGCCGAGCGCTCCGTCTCATGCAGGCCGGGTTCGACGAATTTCCATATCTCCCAGGCCAGATAGGGGAATGCGAGCATGAAGGCCGAGAAGAAGACCACCTGGAAGTAAAGCGAAAGCTGGCCGTAGGGCACGAGGTTCTGCAGGTGGATATTGGTGCCGCTCTGGATCAGCGGACGGATGAGCACGTCCTTGACGAGGTAATCGGCAAAGAAGGTGCAGGTGATCGCCGCCACCAGAAACGCGATGCCGCCCCGGAGGATTCGCCAGCGCAGCTCTTCGAGATGGTCGAGAAAGCCCATGCCTTCGTGCGTCTCCTCTTCCCCGGTGGCCTCATTCTCGCTGACGGGCGCGGTGTTGTCCGATGATGCGTTGGCGGCGACTTCGAGCTTTTCGAAATCGTCGGGGAATTCGAGGTCGTCAGTGCTTTTTGCTTCTTCCTGTTCTATCACCGCCGGAACTGCCGATTTCGTTTCATTGACGCTCTCCGCGCCAGCCCCGTTGCCGTCCGATAGCGGTATGGTTGGTTCGTTTTCGTTGCTCATGTCGAAGTACGGAGCCGGATCGCCTTGAACGGCGCGGCCAGAGTTTCGGAAAAATTCAGGAGGATGCCGGGCAATGCGTGGCGAGAGGCGCCTGGAGAGCCAGTAATCCGCTTCATAGTAACAAAGATCGTTCTCGTGCGCAAATGGTTTTTTGATACGAAGCGTGCCCGCGGATAGCCTCGAATGTAATGAAACGGATGGTGATTTGCTCAATCATGGAAATATCGATAACTTCTGACGGATTTGAATGCAAGCGTAATCGTGCCCGGCTATTGACAGTGCGCACACTATCTGAGAGGATCTGGTGGATATCAATGTGGTAACATCTTCCGTGACGGAAGAGCTGAAACAGTTTCAGGAGCGCTACAAAACGGTGCTCCATTCAAGCAACAGTCTGGTTGACAAGGTCACGCGCTACGTGCTCCGGCAGCAGGGCAAGCAGATCCGTCCGACGCTGGTGATCCTGGCCGCCAAGGCGTGCGGCGGCGTCCATGACGTCACCTATCGCGGCGCGATCATGGTAGAGCTGCTGCACTCGGCCACCCTCATTCACGACGATGTGGTGGACGGCGCGGAGATGCGGCGCGGCATTCCCTCGATCAACGCCTTGTGGAAGAATAAAATATCGGTGCTGATCGGCGACTATCTGCTCTCGAAGGGCCTTCTTTACTCCCTCGAAAACAAGGATTACCGCTCGCTGCATCTGGTCTCCGAAGCGGTTCGGCGGATGAGCGAGGGGGAGATTCTCCAGATTCAGAAAACGAGAAGTCTCGACATTACCGAGGATGATTACCTGAGCGTCATTGCCGACAAGACCGGCTCGCTCATTGCCACCTCGTGCGCCATTGGCGCGGCAACCGCGACCAACTCCGAGGAAGAGATCGCCAGCCTGAAGAGTTACGGCGAGTTTTTGGGTCTCGCTTTCCAGATCCGTGACGACCTGCTCGACTATACCGGCGACTCCAAAAAAACCGGCAAGCAGCTCGGCATCGACATCAAGGACAAGAAGATCACTCTTCCGCTGATCTACGCCCTCCGCCATTCAGACAAGACGGAGCAGAACAAGATCAAGACGATCCTGAAGAGTTCGAAAAAGCGTTCGGTACGGAGCAGCGAGGTGATCGAGTTTGTCATGCGCAAAGGGG
>JAAXWU010000173.1 GCA_013334855.1 Chlorobaculum sp.
CTCCAGCGCCACTTTGGCTTTGAACTGCGCCGTGAATTTGTTGCGTTTCTTTTCGCTCATAACTTGACCCTCTTTTCGGGCAAGTTACCACCTTAAACCGCTGTCTGAAAATCGGGGTCCACTATATACGCCGAGGTGTTTCTACAAAAAAGTGGATGGGGTGGACAGTGTGGACAGAGGAGGCGACATGAATGGGGTGGGTGCTCAACGTCCGTGTTTTTTCCCCTTCGGAAACAGCAAAACTGCAACCGGTGGTTGCAGAAATCAGTTGGGGGCTTGATTTTCGGCAAACGATCCGATCAACCAGATGCTCTCACTGGATTGTGACGTGAAGCTTTTTCCCCAACGCCTCTGCGTAGTTATACAGCGTCGAGAGGCGAATGTCATCGGCATGATTTTCAATTCTCGAAATAGCTGACTTTTTAGTATTCAGCTTTTCAGCCAATGCTTCCTGTGTAAATCCGGCGCTTTTTCTCGCCTCTTTTAACAGCACCCCGATTTTAAACTCCTCGTACCCTTTATCGAAATTCTCGGCAAATTCAGGATCAATGCTTTTGCGCTTTGCAATAGCGCGGTCAAGATCATCCATTGTTTTTCCTCCTGAGATATTCACTCTTTCGTTGTTCCGCCAGCGCGATCTGTTCTAGCGGAGTTTTCTGCGATTTCTTTGCGAAGCCGTTAGTCAAAACCACCAGATTCCCGTTGTCGAAAAAGCCAAGCAGCCGGAACTCATTGTTGCCATGCGCCGCCCGAACCTCCCATATTCGATCAGTGTTCTTGAGCTTCTTGAAATACTCAGCCGGGATTAACGTCAGCTCCGCCACCAGCCTGAGCACCCAAAAAACCTTCTCAGCCTCTTTTGTCGAAAGAGATTCCAGAAACTCATCGACAGGGCTTTTTCCCGTTGAAGTTTTGAAAAACTCAATGGTTCGCATTGCGCATGTTAACATAATAGTGAACAATCCGCAAACAAAAAAAGGCAGAGTCAGACAAACAAACACCCTCACCCGATGGAGAAAGAAGGCAGCTACTCTTTCTCCCCAGCCAAACTTCGGAACATCGCCTCGTAAGCCGCGCTCATCTCCACTTTGCGGCGGGCCATTACACGTTTCGCGGTTTCGACGGCTTTGTCGGCCTGATACTGGCCGTTGCCGGTGTGGCCGTCGCCCCAGGAGAAGGAGGGGACGTACTTGGCGGGCATTCCGTTGCCGAAGATGTTTGACGAAGTGCCCACCACCGTGCCGGTGTTGAAGCGAGTGCCTATCGAACACTTCGAGTGCTCGCCCATCAGGAGGCCGAGGAACTGCTGGCTAGTGGCCATCTTGCCACGGGCGGTCTCGATGCTGACCTGGCTGTAGTTGTTCTTGAGGTCGGAGGTGTCGGTACCCGCGCCGAGGTTGCACCAGCTCGAAATGTAGGAGTGGCCGAGGAAGCCGTCGTGCTGCTTGTTCGAGAACGGCTCCATGATCGAATCCTCGATCTCGCCGCCCGCTTTCGAGCCGCCGCCGACAGAGACATTGCTGTAAATCCTCGCTCCGCTCTTCACCGTCGCTTTCGGCGCGATGTAGACGTTCTGCATCAGCAGCGCCACCGGTTCCACCACCGCGCCCGCGCCAATATAGATAAAGCCGTCCGAGGCGTCGAGCACCGCTCCGGCCTTCACCTCCGCGCCTTTTTCGATAATGATTGCCGCCGGATTGACCAGAATCGCCGATGGATGCACCTCGCCTTCGATGCGTCCGAGCGCCAGAGCCGCGCCATCCTCCCGCATCATCGCCGGATGCAGGGCCACGGGATCCCAGAGATTGTCGAGCAACCTGAAGCCGGAGACCTCGACGCACGACAGCGTCGAGGCGAGCGCCATGCCGTCGATCAGCTCCGGGAACTCCGCACCGGGGAAGGGGAGTCGCCCGGCATTCAGGCGGGCAAAGAGCAGATTGTCGCCCTGCGCGACTGCCTCGCCCGCGTCGAGGCCCGCCTCCACGATCTGCCGCGCAACTTCGCCGTCGCAGACGAGACGGGCGTTTACGAGCAATACTTCGTCATCGACAAGCTCGTTGACCACCGCGCCGGGATGGTTCTCGCAAAACCACGGCGCGATGCGAGGGCGCATGTGCCATGTCAGTTCGCGCTTTCCGGCGGCTGCGGCGATGAAGCGCTGGCGGAGGGAGTAGCAACCGGTCACGAGGTCGCAAAGCGGCTTGAGATCGCAAAGCGGCGAGAGCCGGGGGGTTTTTTCGTCTTCGAAGATGATGATCTGCATGAAAATGGAACTTCGTTAAGGCTCGTAAAGCATTTCAATTGCAAGCGGTACGGCTTTGATGCCAATCGCGCCGCCCGCGCGGTCGATCACCTCGCCATCCATGTGCATCACGTCATCATCGGGCATGAAAAGATCGACCGACCTCGCCTTGCAGTAGATGACCAGCGGGTCGTGAATCTGGATTCCCTTCAGGTACTTCAGCACATATCCGGGCACGCGCCATTTGGGAATGGCTTTGAGAATGCACACATCGAGAAGCCCGTCGTACATATCGGCCTCCGGTGAAATCCTGAACTTTCCCCCTTCGACCCTGCCATTGGAGACGGAAAAGGCGAACACCGGCTCATCGAGTTCGATCATTCCGTCCGCGGTATCGAGCGTAATATGCATTTTTACAGAGCTATAACCTACCATCACGCTCAGGAGCGCCCATGCATAGGAGAGTTCGCCCCGCAGCCACGGCGTCGCCTTCACCGTGCTCGCGATCCGTCCGGTAAAGCCGATGCCGATCGAGTTGACGAAGTGGCGCGAGTGTCCACCGCTGAAATCGACGCGCCCGAGATCGACCTTGCGACTCCTGGCGCGGACAAATCCGGCGATGCGCTCCTCACGGTTTTTTGACGAGGGTGCGAAGTTTTTGAGAAAATCGTTGGCCGAACCGACAGGCAGAACGCCGATCTTCACCGGTTTGCCCGCGACGGCGTTGACCACCTCATTGAGCGTGCCGTCGCCGCCGCAGGCGATGAGCGTCGCGCCCGCTTCGGCGGCGGCGTGGGCGATGTCGCCAGCGTGTCCGGCAAAGCGCGTCATTTCGAGCGAGGCGCACCCGAGCGAGGCGAGCGAACGCCGAATCGAGTCAGCTTTCGCAGCGGCGCGTCCCTTGTCAGCCGCCGGATTGAAGATGAAGGTAAAGCTATCGCCCATCGCCGTTGACGCTGCATTGAACATTTGCGCTCGCTCCGACATTCGCGCTCGCGACGATCTCGCCGACGGGCAGAGCGTGCGCCTCCAGCATGGCCGCAAGAATTCCGGTGGCGCTGTGCAGAAGCCGCTCCATCGTCCGCTCAAAACCACTCTCGCTGCCGTAATAGGGGTCTTCGATTTCAGCGCCCGGTTCCGAATTGGCGAAATCGGTCATCATGTGCACCGGCACCGGCAGGCCGTCGAGTGCGTTGAGCATGTCACGATAATTCTCGGCATCCATAACGAAAATCCGGTCGAAGCACGCGAGATCGAGATCGTCAATGCATTGGGCGCGAATCGAAGAGATGTCGATGCCGTGGCGTCCCGCCGCCCGAACTGCACGATGATCCGGGCACGAGCCGGACTGGTAGCAAACCGTGCCCGCGGACTCGATTTCGAACCATCCATCGGCCCCGCAGAGCGACGCCGCGTGAGCGAAAGCCCCCTCCGCCATGGGTGAGCGGCAGATATTTTCGTAACAGACAAAGAGTATTTTAACCGCCATGAGTA
>JAAXWU010000174.1 GCA_013334855.1 Chlorobaculum sp.
CAGAAGAGAAGGCAGCTCCGCCACCCGTCTCAAAAGTGAGAGACAATGAGCCGCTAAAAATCATTCCCCCGGCAAAGATCGCCGACAAAGCGCTTGTCGAACTTGGCAAAAAGCTCTATTTCGATCCAAGACTCTCAAAATCGGGATTTATTTCGTGCAACTCGTGCCATAATCTGAGCATGGGCGGAAGCGACAACCTCAAAACTTCGATCGGACATAAATGGCACCAGGGGCCTATCAACGCTCCGACCGTGCTGAATTCGAGCATGAATCTCGCGCAGTTCTGGGATGGACGTGCCAAAGACCTCAAGGAGCAGGCTGGCGGACCGATTGCCAATCCGGGTGAAATGGGCTATACGCACGAGCTGGCTGTCGCGGAATTGCAGACGATTCCCGGCTATGTGGCGGAGTTCAAAAAGGTGTTCGGAACGGACAAGATCGACATCGATCAGGTCACCAAGGCCATCGCCGCTTTCGAGGAAACGCTGGTGACTCCGAATTCTCGCTTCGACAAATGGCTGGCTGGCGATGACAACGCCATCACCAAAGAGGAACTTGATGGATACGAACTGTTCAAATCGAGCGGATGCACCAACTGCCACAACGGAGAGGCTGTCGGCGGCAGCTCCTTCCAGAAGATGGGCGTCGTCGAACCGTACAAGACGACCAGCGCCGCTGAAGGACGAAAGGCTGTCACCGGAAAGGATGCTGACCGCTTCAATTTCAAGGTGCCAACCTTGCGGAACGTGGAGCTGACCTATCCATATTTCCACGACGGCGCGGCTCTGACAATGAGCCAGGCGGTTGAAACCATGGGTCAGATTCAGCTCGGCAAGACCTTCTCGCCTGAAGAGAATGCGAAAATCGTCGCGTTCCTGAAGACCCTGACCGGTGATCAGCCAAACTTCACGCTGCCGATTCTGCCACCGCCGTCCGATACTACGCCACGGCACAATCCATTCAACTGACGTAAACAGCAGCAATCTGTTGTCACATTACGAGAAGCAGCTTCCCTCGCGAGGCTGCTTTTTTTTATGACTCAGCCGACACGCTCTTGCTTGAACAGCTATCCTCCTTTGACCAGCAGCAGCGGGATGCTCATCTTGTCACGCAGGATGCGCGAAACGCTGCCGAACAGAATTCGTCCAAAAAAGGAGTGCCCGTGCGCCGCCATCGCAAGCAGGTCATATTGCCGCTCTTCGATCTCTCGCAGTATTTCCCTGTCGGGCTCACCGCTCCTGATGCGCACATCGCTCTCGATGCCACGCTGCGCCATGTCGGCTCGATGCCGTTCGAGAAACTCCGCCGCCTGCTCCCGTAGCGTGCGTTCCTGGTCAAGCGTGTGGGAGTGCACGACATGCAGGAGATGCACACGCGATCCCAGCGGAGCCGCGAGAGCTGAGACCTGCCCGATCAGCGCTTCGTCAGCAGGAGAGCCGTCGAGCGCCACCAGTATGTTGCGGTAACTCTGCATATCAGGAGCCTCCGCTGATTGTGGTATAGAAAAGATATATATTGAGTGCAACGACCACAATCGTGATCAGCACCGCCGCAACGAACTCGACTCCCCGGCTTCGGAATACGCCCATCACCTTTTCGCTCCGGCAGAGCAGCAGCAGCGGCAGGAGAGTGAAGGGCAGTTGAACGCTCAGCACGACCTGGCTGAAGATGAGAATCTTGTAGGTATCGACGTTGAACAGAATGATGAAGAACGACGGAATTGACGTCAGAAACACCGCGACGCGATAGAGCAGGCTCGACGGATCTTCGGGTTTGCCGAGAAAACCGGTGATGACGTTGGCCTCGGCCATCGATGAAGTGATCGAAGAGCCGACTCCGGCAAACACGAGCGCGACGGCGAAGAGCAAGCCCGCCAGCGGCCCGGCAAGCGGCCTGAGCGTCGCCGATGCCTGTTCGATGCCTTCGACCCGCACGCCATGCTGATAAAACACGGCGGCGGCAACCACGATCATCGCCGAATTGACCACCCAGCCGAGCGTCATGGCGAAGAGGGTATCGATTTTTTCGTAACGAAGCAGCGCGATTTTCTCTGTGTCGGTCACTCCCCACGTCCGGCTGTGAATGACGTTGGAGTGCAGAAAAACGTTGTGCGGCATGACTACCGCGCCAAGAATAGCGATGGCGACGTAGATGCTCTCGCGACCCAGCACAGGCTTGACCATGGAGGGCAGCACCTCGCGCCATTCGGGCCGGACGATCCGGAGTTCGGCGAGATAGCAGAGCGCGATGATGCCGAGAAAGCCGACGATAATGGTCTCGATGCGATGGTAGCGCTGACTGACGACGAGAAATACCTCCAGCACGACAGTCAACAGCGCCCCCGCCCAGAGCGGCATCCCGAAAAGCAGGCTGAATCCGATGCCGCCGCCGACCAGCTCGGCCACGTCGGTGGCGACGCAGGCGACAACAATCGTGAAACCGAGGAATGAGGAGAGTGGAGCCGGAAAATGGTCACGGATGTTGACCGCCAGGGATTTGCCCGTCGCGATGCCGAGACGTGCGGCCATATGCTGGATGACGATCAGGATCAGCGTGCCGAGCGTGATCACCCAGAGAAGCTCGTAGCCGAACCTCGCTCCCCCTTCGATATTGGTGGCCCAGTTGCCGGGATCGATGAATCCAACCGTCACGAGGAATCCCGGCCCGAGAAATCCGAGAAGCTTTTTGAGCGGAATCCGCCCGGATCGCATCGATTCTGAAAATGAAGCCGCCATGATCGAGAATTGAAAAGCTGCCTTGCAGGTGCCGAACCGTCTCGATGTCAGTAGGCGTCTTCAGTCATTCGGATGATCACGCGGCGCTGACGCTCGCGAACAAAATCAGACGCGCTCGACGGCGCTCCGGCAATGGCAAGGGGTTTACCGGAAGGCGTCCGGTTCCGTTGGCGGCAGGGTTTCCCAATCCTCCTCTCTTTCGTTCGCGGGATCGCTATAGGGCGGAGGAGGTGCGGATGCCCGTTTCTCCTTCATCATGGCGTCGAAAACTAAGAAACCCGCACCCGCGATAAGCAGGCCCGGTACGCCGCAGGCAACCATCGATACTCCAAGTGGAGGCAGAAGGAGCGCGCCTCCAGTAACAGCAGCAGCTTCTTTCAACATGGCAACTCCGTTGGTTTGCTTTTTCGATCAATCATATGTATAAATATAATGACCCATACGCTTCTTTGCAGCATTCCGTTCAACAAATCTCTTCAAATCCACGAAACCTTATGAAACACCCTGATCTCTCAGCATACCAGCGTATCGTGTTCTTCACGGGAGCGGGAATGTCGGCGGAAAGCGGCGTGTCCACCTACCGGGGCAAAGGGGGCTTCTGGAGTCAGTACGACTATGAGGAGTACGCCTGTCAGGAGGCGTTCGAGCGCGATCCCGAAAAGGTGCTGCGCTTTCATGAAATCCGCCGCAGAGCGGTGCTCGATTGCCATCCGCACGACGGACACCGCCTCATCCCCGCCTTGCCGAAGGCCCGCGTGATCACGCAGAACATCGACGGGATGCACCAGCGAGCCGGTTCGCACGATGTCGTCGAGCTGCACGGCAGCCTCTGGCGCTTGCGATGCGAAGGGTGCGGTGCGCAAAAGGAGGATTTGGGACGCGACTACGAAACGCTGCGCTGCGATTGCGGCAACTGGCTCCGGCCCGGCATCGTCTGGTTCGGCGACATGCTCGACGAGGCGGTCATGCAGGAAGCTGCGGAGATGATTGCCGA
>JAAXWU010000059.1 GCA_013334855.1 Chlorobaculum sp.
TCTCAAAAGAAGTCCTCTGATGGGTCGCCAGAGGTGATAGTGCAGCCTCAATCAGCTGCATGAACAACAGCAAGTTACCAGCTTAAACTCGACCTGTTTTTGTCTGGCGGTTGGGGTCCACTTCAAATTCACGCTGAACCAAAACAGTATGACCAGCTTAAAAAGCGCTTCATCGAAATGGTGCTCGACGCTGAACTGGAGCAGCACCTCGGCTATCCCAAGCACCTGCCGGTCGAGCCGAACAGCGGTAACAGCCGCAACGGACGCGGCAGCAAAACCATCATCGTCGATCAGGATCAGTTCGAAATCAAGCCGCCTCGTGACCGTAACGGCAGCTTTGAGCCGCAGTTAATCCCGAAGCACCAGCGCCGGTTCAAGGGATTCGACGAAAAAATCCTGGCCATGTACGCCCGAGGCATGAGTGTGCGCGACATGCGGACGATGCTTGAAGAGCTGTACCAGGTCGAGGTTTCAGAAGCGCTGATCAGCAACGTGACCGACGCGGTGCTCGACGACGTTCGCATCTGGCAGAGTCGCCCGCTCGACAAGCTCTACGCGCTGGCCTACTTCGACTGCCTTGTCGTCAAGGGACGTCAGGAGGGCCGAGCCAGCAACAAAGCGGTATATCTGGCGCTCGGCATCACGATGGAGGGGCAGAAAGAGCTGCTCGGGATGTGGATTTCGCAGAACGAAGGGGCAAAATTCTGGCTTGGCGTCATGACCGAGCTGAAAAACCGTGGCGTTCAGGACATCCTGATTGCCGCCGTTGACGGGCTGGTCGGATTTCCCGAAGCCATTGCCGCCGTGTTCCCGGAGACCGAAGTGCAACTCTGCATCGTGCACATGGTGCGCAACTCGACCAAGTACGTATCGTGGAAAGATCGCAAAGAGTTATGTGCCGATCTGAAAACGATTTACGGAGCTGCAACCGTCGAGCAGGCGGAGCTGAACCTGCAAACATTTGGCGAAAAATGGGATGGCAAATACGCCTCGGTCAGCAAGCTGTGGCGAAATCACTGGGAGCACATTACGCCGTTTTTCGGCTATCAGGCCGAGATACGGAAGGTCATGTACACGACCAACGCCATCGAGTCCCTGAACCGCTCGCTGCGCAAAGTGCTGAAAACCAAGGGATCATTTCCGAATGACGAATCGATTCTGAAACTGATGTATCTTGCCATGCAGAACATCGCCAAAAAGTGGACGATGCCAATCCAGAACTGGGGCGCTGTGCTGAACATCTTTTCGATTAAATTCAAGGGGAGAATCCCTATTTGAAAATGGCCGTTTACACAGTTTGTTGAACAGACTCGTATCGTAACCGGCGACGTGGTCTTTTTTGGTGTCGGCAAATGGGAGAAGACCTGTAAAATCATGGGTGGTATGCGCAACTACTTTGCTGACATCTTCCCGCTCGACAAGGACGAACTCTCATTCTGCTGGATCGTCGATTTCCCGATGTACGAGTACAACGAAGAGTTGAAAAAGATCGACTTCTCGCACAACCCCTTCTCGATGCCGCAGGGCGAGATGGAGGCGCTCGAATCGAAATTCCCGCTCGACATCCTTGCCTACCAGTACGACATCGTCTGCAATGGCATCGAACTTTCCAGTGGAGCCATCAGGAACCACCGCCCCGACATCATGTACAAAGCCTTCGAGATCGCGGGCTACCCGAAGGAGGAGGTTGACGCCCGCTTCGGCCACATGATCGAAGCCTTCAAGCACGGCGCTCCGCCGCACGGAGGCATCGCTCCCGGCCTCGACCGTCTCGTCATGATCCTGCGCGACGAGCAGAACATCCGCGAAGTCATCGCCTTCCCGATGAACCAGTCCGCGCAAGACCTCATGATGGCCGCCCCGTCGGAAGTTACCCTCCAGCAGCTCGAAGAGCTGCACATCCGCGTTGAACTACCGGAAGAGGAGAAGTAAAGGCTGGCTGATCGGCAGCGTTCGGTTTGAAATGAAGAATCCCGCAAGACACAAGGTTTTGCGGGATTTTTTGTTTGTGAAATACTCCCCAAAAAAAGGACAGCGGGTTAAATTGGAACAACCTAAACCCGGCAGTCACCATGAAACAGACACGCCGCAAATTCACGCCTGAATTCAAAACCAGAGTCGTCCCTGATGCCATCAGCGAACGGCTTTCCCTGAGCGAACTTGCCCAGAAGCATGAGCTGCATCCGCACCAGATCGCCCAATGGAAACGCGAGTTTCTCGACAAGGCTCCTGAGATTTTCTCCAAAGGCGAAACGGCCCAAAAAACCACGCGCGATGCTCTGCATGAGAATGAACAACTCTACAAAACCATCGGGCAACTCAAGGTCGATGTCGATTGGCTCAAAAAAAAATTGCAGTCGTAACTTCTTTTTTTTGAAAGGCGTTCCATGATCGACAAAGCACATCCGAACCTCAGCATCCAGCGGCAATGCGACCTGCTGACCATTCACCGATCGGCTCTCTCTTACCAGCCGAAAAGAAGCACGAAGCTGAACTGTGAACTCATGCGGCTGATGGACGAGCAGTACCTGCTGAAGCCCTATTACGGCGTGTGCCGTATGTGGGAGTGGCTGGTCAAGGACAAAGGCTACAAGATCAACATCAAGCGGGTGCGACGGCTGTATCGACTCATGGGACTCGAAGCCATCGGGCCAAAACCGAACACCTCGAAACCGGCACCGGGCCACACGGTCTATCCGTATCTGCTTAGGGGCCTGAAGGTGACGCACTGCAATCAGGTCTGGGCGACCGACATCACCTATGTGCCGATGGCGCAAGGATTTATGTACCTGATGGCGGTCATCGACTGGTACTCGCGCAAGGTGCTGGCCTGGTGGTTGTCAAACTCGATGGAGAGCAGTTTTTGCGTGGATTGTGTTGAGGAGGCGTTCCGAAACTACGGCATTCCGGAAATCTTCAACAGCGATAAGGGTTCGCAGTTTACCAGTGACGTATTTATCAGGGTGCTCAGGAAGTATCCGACGCTTCGCATCAGCATCGACGGCAGAGGCCGGGCGCTGGACAATGTGTTCGTCGAGCGGCTCTGGCGCAATGTCAAGCATGAGGATATTTATCTGAAAGGATACGGTTCAGCGGCGGAATTACAGCAGGGAGTGAAGAAATATTTCTTAGACTACAACAGCGAACGGTCGCATCAATCGCTGAACTACAGCACACCTGATGAAGTATATCGCTCAGGCAAAGGAGGCGTGGCCTGCATCGTTGACAAGTATCCGCCGGAGAGCGAGCCAAGAGAAGTGTTGGATGAAAAAAAGGGGCAGCGCCTTCCCGCTGCGTAACCAGCCAGTTACCAGATTAGACTCGGCACCTTTTTGTCTATGGATTGGGGTCCACTTCACCAGCCGAAGTATCGCATGAGCGCAACAGGTAAGGGGTTGCTGAAACAACGATCGAATATACACTGAAAACGTCGGCGTCGCTACTCCTGATGCGCTACCTGCGCGGCATCGGCTTTCATGGCGCGGAGCTTTTTGGCGGCCTCTTCGTTGCCTTTGGCGGCGGCTGAGCGGTACCATTGCATCGCTTTTTCGAGATCGCACTCGACGCCGAGGCCGTGCTGATAGAGATTGCCGATGTTGAGTTCGGCCTCGCCGTTGCCTTTGGATGCCGACAGGCGATACCATTTCATCGCTTCGGCGTAATTCTGTTCAACCCCCTGACCGTGCTCGTAGAGCACTCCAATGTTATCCTCCGCGGCAACGTTTCCTTTCGAGGCTGACAGGCGATACCACTTCATCGCTTCGGCGTAATCAATAGTCACGCCCCATCCGTGATGGTACATATAACCGATCTGGTTCTCTGCATTGCTGTTCCCTTTTTCAGCGGCCAGCCGGTACCTCTTCATCGCCTCGGCGTAGTTTTGCGCCACCCCCAATCCCTTCTGAAACATGAATCCCGTGGCGTAAATTGCGGCGACATGTCCCTTTTCTGCCGAAAGCCTCAGCCATCTGAACGCCACTTCATAGTCACGAGGCACTTGACGGCCATAGAAGGACTTCATTGCGGTGCGATACTGTTTTTCACCATTTCCATGATCAACATCAGCGTTTAACGATGAAAACATTTCCGGCAACGCATCATCCAGCTCAAAATTCTTGCAATGTCCGGCCACTGGCGCCATCAGTAAAAGCAGGACAAAATGATGAATCACTGAACTTTTCATGAAGAGATTGATTTCGATTTCAATAATTTCGCCGTATCAATGACGAATAATACTTATATTATTACAGCAACTTCTCGTACCATTCAATCGCCAGCGACCAATCCGGAACGCCGATGAACCCCTTACGTACGATTACCCTCTTCTTGCTGCATCTGTTTTGGCTGACCGCTCCAATTCAGACAGCCTCATGCAAAGAGCGACCGCAACAGATTGTCGCTTTATGGTGGAACGTCGAGAATCTGTTCGACACGACAAACGAACCGAAAATCGACGACAAAGAGTTCACGCCGGAGGGCAAGCGGCAATGGACGCCCAAAAAGCTCCTGCTCAAGCGTTTGCGGATCGCTCAGGTGTTCAGAACGATCCGCGCCGACCGTGAGTACGGAAAATATCCGGACATCGTGGCGTTTGCCGAATCGGAGAACCGGGAGGTGTTCGCTGGCACGCTGGCGGCCATCGACCGCGCCGGTTACGCCATCGATTATCACGAAACTCCTGATCCGCGTGGCATCGATATCGGTCTGGCCTGGAATCCGGCGACCGTCATATTCACCGGCTCGAAGCCCTACACGGTCAAACTCGACGATGGACGCGGCACCCGTTTCGTCGTCGCAGCCGGGTTCATCGCTTCGGGTCATCCGTTCACCATCGTGCTGAACCACTGGCCATCGCGTGCGTTCGACGCCAGGTGGAGCGAAACGAAACGCATCGCCGCTGCCACCGTCGCCCGGCGCATCGTTGACAGCCTCGGAACCCGCAATCCCGTGGCGAACATCATCGTCATGGGCGACTTCAACGATGAGCCTGAAAACCACTCCGTCAGAGATATTCTTGGCTCGTCGTTCGACCGAAAAGAGGTTCTGCGCTCTGCAAACCTCCGTCTCTACAACTGCTGGAGCGACAGCTCTTCGCCGGGAACCTACTACTTCAAGAACCACTGGGAACGGATCGACCAGATGCTCGTCTCCCCAGCTCTGCTCGACGGTAAGGGACTTTCGATCGACAAAGAAAGCTTCCGTGTCTTCTCCCACCCCGAGATGTTCGGCCGATCAGGAAAAGGTCTCTACTCCACCTACGAACGCGGCAAATTCAAAGGGGGCTACTCAGACCATCTGCCGCTGCTGCTCAGGATCGACGTTGCGCCTTGATCTGCAACTCGCCGAGAATACAACGGCTTCCGAATTCCGAGTCAAATTTGGACAAAAAAAACCGCCCCGGTTCGTCTCGAGGCGGTCTCATTTGTTTCAGAACAGTCCTTCAGATACAGTCTGCACGCAGCGCTCAGAAGTAGTAGTGCGCACCAAGAGTCACGAAGGTTCCGTCGAGTTTGAGATCGACATCATCGGAGTCGTTGTCCCATTTGACGGTCTGGAATCTGTAACCAACCTCCCAGTTCAAGCCGAGCTCGGGAATTTCCGCGAAATAGAACTCGGAACCGATCAGCGGGCTGACGGTATAGACATTGACGTTACCAGACAGTACATCCTCGTCGTTATTTTCAATGCCAACGTTACCGATTCCACCTTCAATACCGACATAAAAACGGCTGTGCGCTTTGACAACCGGCGCATAGAGCAGTTTTGCCGATCCCATCAACAGGCTGGCATGAGCGTCGTCAAGAGACGGATCTGAGGTATTCAAGCCGAGTCGGCCAAAGTAACCGTTCAGTTCGCCGCCAACGTTGTTGGTGAACCAGTAGCGAGAGCTCACACCCTGAAGGACGTTACCCGCCAGAATCCCTTCGTAACCCAGGCTGAGCTTCTGGACATTGGGGGCCTCCGCGTTATTCATGGCAAAAGCATTTCCGGATCCACAGAGGAGAGCCAGAAGTACTGCGGAAAGAATCTTTTTCATGTCTTTCTCCTTTTTGTTAAAATGTTATTAACTGCATAGAACAAAAGTCATTACGAGATTTTTTCATCACGCAACGAAGAACATCACACATACACAGCAAGGGTTCAAAGCAGTGCTGAACCCTTGCCGACCAACAGCCACACACACACACACCACAACCGACTGTCAGAAAAATGACCCACATCAACTCGATTAACCATAATCATCCGTCGGCTCGTCAAGCCCGGGAACAAAACTATCGGACTGCCACTCAGTCAGGTAAGCGCTGTAGTTGATCAATCACCCTCTGCATCAATACCTGCGGGCCACCATTTCAAATGCCCAAGATATTCGCATTATTTTCGCCAGAGAGCATCGACGGTGAAATCAGTTGTAACAGCGTTACATCATGCCGACTTGCGATGATATATATATAAGTACCAAGGTATACGCCTTGAACAAGCAAGTCAAAGAACCCAGTTTAAAACTTGAGGCATATAGTTAATAGATATATATCCTCAAACTTCTCATTTCAAAGTAACCGAATTTTAACAAAACGCAAACAAAAATCATCAAAATACATAGGTGTTATATAGTTTAATATTTCAAGTACTCAGCATTACATAACAACAGGACAGATGTTCGTATATACGCCATGCAGATGTAATTTTCATTGAACAGTTATGGCCATTAATCGATTGGGCAGGCATAAAAAAAGGACCGCATTGCTGCGGCCCTGGGAGAGCACTTGCCCGTTCAGGCAATCGATGTGGTTGACTGACGCGCAGTCCTTGTCCTCGGCGATCCTCATGGAGAAGAAGGAGCGCTGAACGAAGAGGAGCGAAAGCACGAAGAATTTAACGGCAGGGGCCATCGCACTCTGGAAAGCAAGCTTGACGGCCATCTCGATGGCAAGCAGAGTGGAGTGCGTGGTGATCTTACAGATCTGGTTCAGCTCAATTGACGATTACTGCATCTATTATTACGCCGCTGGTGTCATTATCGCCCCTATGCGCCGGAACTCAATCTCGTCGAGGATTTGAAGGACGAACGGCAAGAGAAGTCATGCGGCAATGTGTTCTTTGAAAGTACGGACGCGCTCGAAGAGCACTTGGAAGCCTCGTTGAAAGGGATGGCGCGGGATACGCATAGTTGAGCATTCCATCACCGCTGGCCCTGGATTATTAATGCTTTATAGAATTAGAAATCAGGTTGCGCCATCGACGATCTTGAACGTCCTGATCAGCACTGCCTCGACATCGGTATGGCGTTGAATCCGCAGGCGATGAAATTCACACCGGCTCGAAGCCTTTCGCGCTCAATCCTGTTGAGCGTCGCGCTACCCGGTTCGTCATTGCCGCAGGCGTCATGTGAGTCGCCCCCTTCACCGTCGCGCAGAACCACGAACTATTACGTTCGTTCGATGCTGCCAGGACAGTACCGAAACGGCTCGCGTCGTCAAAGATCGCACGGCGCTTCACGGACAACCTCAGAAAACACAATCCCGTGGCGACGATGATCGTCATGGATAAGATCAACGACCGGCTAAAGCCACGCGATCAAGGCTGTGTCAGGCTCATCGTTGAACAGGCGACAGCCGCAGCACTGCGGCGACAGTCCTCTCTGCATCTGCTGGATCGACACATCATCACCGGAACCTGAAAAAACTGGCTGTACAAATTCCTCCCCGAGGATCGGCTCTCAGTGGAACAAGTCGTTGACAGATCGCTGCAATCCGATGTCGAATTCAACGTGGTGTTCACGGACCTGACCATGCCGGGAATGAATGGCATCAAACTTGCGCAAGATATTTACGCTTGCAGACCCGATCTGCCGGTGATTCTGATGACCGGTTATGCGAAGGGAAATGGCCTTTTAACAAGATGAAAAAGAGCAATATCGTGCGGTTGCTGAAAAAACCGATCCGGTTTGACGCCATGATCACGACCATCAACGAGGTGATGGCGAGCGATACAAGATACAACAACGGCGGCCAGGCGTAACGCCTCAGTAGGTCACCACCTTTCCGGCTTCCAGCACTGAACTGACGAGCGTTCCGGCAGCGCCGATTTGTGCGCCTTCGATGAGGTCAGCTTTGGCGATCTGCCGCTGCGCGAGGCAGGGCGAGCAGAGGTAGAGCTTGCCGCCCGATTCGAGGAAGGTGTCGAGCATCTCCGCAAGCGGCTGAAACCCCTCAGCTTGCACCTTTGCCGCCTCGCCCTGTTTGGCGAGCACGACCGCCGAAGACTGGAGAAACATCGTGACCTCGGCATCGAGAGCCTGCGAAGCCGTGGCGAGCACGAAAGGCAGCGTCGCCTTTTCGGGATTTTCCGGCCCGACCGTGCTGATAATGAGCAGTGTGCTGGTTTCCATCCGAAGAGTGTTTGGGGTTGATGACAAAGGGGTAACGCAAAGCTGTTCCGTCGAGCGAACTTACGCGCCGAAACGCGACGGCGGCCTGAAGCGCGTGACAGCTCGGTATGTGACGGAATGACAACAATATAGGTTCCCGAATCGCTTTTGCAAGGCGAACAGACGGAAAACGTCGAAGATTTCGACCGCCTCGTCGCGCCCGGCAAGCGTTTCCATCAGAGCGCAACTTCCTCTGCCCGCATGTAAAACATGTGTTTGAAGCGAAAAAATCGGCAGCGAACTCGTACCTTTAAGAAATCATCAACGCCGATTTTTTTCGCCATGCGCCACCACCTCGCCATCGATCCCGCGCTCGATCTCGCCGCCGACGAACTTGCGTTGGCATGGAATAACAGCGACCATGCCGACGAGGCCGCAGCACGTGTCGAGTCAGCTTCCGCCGCGTCGTTTCCGATGGGGGAGATGACGGTGCTGCTGCTTTCGGCGGCGGCGAGCATTCCGGCGGCGGTGATCGCGACCTTTATCAGCGACTATTTCAAACGGAAATTTCCCGGCAAGCAGCCGCCCGTGGTCGAGGTAACGACCATCACAACGCCCGACGGCGAGCCGCTTTTCATCATCCGCAAAAGCATCGAACGGCAAGAGCCTTAACCCCAACCGATTCGCGTCATGGCTATTCAGGTTTTCATCAAGGAGCGCTCCCGCGAGGGGGAGAAGTTCACCGCCACCGTGCAGTTTGACGCTTTGGGCGAGTCTGCTCCGCTCTCCGTCGCCAATCCGGCAACGCCCGAACAGGAGCAGGAGCTGAAGTGGTACTTCGAGGAGTGGCTGAATTTTCCCTTTACCGACAAGGCGCGTTCGGAAAGGGCCGCCGGGATCATCCGGGAGTATGGCGAATCGCTCTTCGCGCAGGTGTTCCGGCACAATCACGACATCTATGCGGAGTACCGGAGCGCGATGGGGAGGGGCGGCGTGACGTTGCAGATTGTCGGCTCGCCGGAGTTTCATGCGCTGCACTGGGAGGCGCTGAAGGATCCGAACCAGCCGCATCCGCTGGCGGTCGATCAGCCGGTGGTGCGCAAGAACCGGCAGTCGGTCGGCAATCCGGCGCGGGTTGCCGAAGCGCCCGAACTGCGCGTGCTGCTGGTGACGGCGCGTCCGTCGGGCAGAAAGGATGTCAGCTACCGCACGATTTCGCGCCCGCTCATCGAGGCGCTCGAAACCGGCAAGCTCCGCGCCACCATCGACATCGTGCGCCCCGGCAGCTTCAGGGCGCTCTTGCAGCATCTCGAAGAAACGCGCAACGAGCACGGCGACGGCTACTACCACATGCTGCACCTCGACCTGCACGGCGCGGTGCTGACCTGGGAGGAGTATCAGCACATCTCGATGCAGGCGGCTTCGTCATCCGCCCATCTTTTCAAGGGTTACGGATGCAGCCCGGTCGAGCAGTACGACGACGAGCGGGCCTTTCTGATGTTCGAGGATGGCGAATCGCATGACGGCAACGGCGGCGAGCTGGTGAGCGCGGAGGACATCGCCAGCCAGTTGCGGCTGCACCAGATTCCGGTGGTCGCGCTCAACGCCTGCCAGTCGGGCAAGCAGGTTGGGGCCACCGAAACCAGCCTCGGCAGCCGCTTGTTGCAGTCGGGCGCGCAGCTCGTCATCGCGATGGGCTACTCGGTCACGGTGTCGGCGGCACGGCTCTTCATGACCCGCTTCTACCAGGAGCTGCTCGCCGGGCGCGAACCGGCCACGGCCATCCGCAGCGCCCGGCTGGAGCTGTTTCGCGACAAGGCTCGCAAAGGGGCGTACAACAGGGAGATAGCGCTCGAAGACTGGATGCTGCCGGTGATCTACCAGAACACGCCGGTGCAGTTCCGCTTTTCCGCCGCCGCGCCGGGCGCAGTTTCCGTCGTGCCGCGCTACCCGAAACCGGCAACGGCGTACGGCTTTTTCGGGCGCGACCTCGACGTGCTCGAAATCGAGCGCCGCCTGCTCAAGCGCGGCAACCTCTTGCTGGTGCAGGGGATGGGCGGCGCGGGGAAGAGTACGCTCTTGCACCACCTCGGCTGGTGGTGGCAGAAGACCCGCTTCGTCGAGCAGGTGTTCTACTTCGGCTACGACCTCAAGGCGTATCGTCTTCCGATGATTATCGCGGCCATCGGCGAGCAGCTTGGCCTGCCGCTCACCGGGCGGATGCAGGAGGATCGCCACGAGGTCACGCGCTGCCTGAAAAGCAGCCGCCACTTGCTGATGCTCGACAACATGGAGTCGATCACCGGCGAGCGGCTCTCCATTCCCAACACGCTGAACGATGCGGAGCGGCAGGAGCTGAAAGGCTTTTTGCGCGAGCTGCTCGATGGCAAAACGCTGGTGCTGCTCGGTTCGCGCGGCAACGAGGAGTGGCTGCAACCGAACCCGCTCAATCAGCATCGAATCTACGACTTGCCGGGCCTCGACGGCGAGGCGAGCAGCCAGCTTGCCGACAGGATTCTCCGCGATATTGGCGCGCCCAACTATCCCGATCAGCCGGAGCATCGCGACGCCTTCAAGCGGCTCCTGCGGCTGCTCGGCGGCTATCCGCTGGCGATGGAGGTGGTGCTCTCGAACCTCGCCCGCTCGACGCCCGCGGGGGTGCTCCAGCGCCTCGAAGCCGCCGACATCGATCTCGACAACCAGTCGGCAACCGCCGGAAAGACCGACAGCATCATCAAATGCATCGACTACTCCCACAGCAACCTCTCCGAACCCGCCCGGCAGCTTTTGCTCACGCTGGCTCCGTTCAAGGGGGTGGTGAACAAGGATTGGCTGGAACAGTACAGCGAGCAACTGCTTGCCCAGCCAGCGCTTGCCGGATTGCCTTGCGAGCAGTGGGAAGCGGTGCTGCGTGAGGCCGAAAAGATGGGTTTGCTCAAGCCGCATGAGAATGAGGGCTTGGCGGAGTACGGCTACCTCAGCTTGCAGCCGGTGTTTCCCTTTTTCCTGAAGGCGCGGCTCAACGATCCGGCGCAGGCGGAGCGCAAAGAGGCGATTGAAACGGCGTTTCGTGAGCATTACGAAGGGATTGGGGAGGCTTTTGGACAACTCACCGATTCAAAAGAAGCCGGTCAACAGCAGGCAGGGTTTGCGCTTATTGGCGTGGAATACGAGAATTTCTACACGGCTTTGCAGATCGCGCTGAGGCAGGAAAAGTCAATTGTTACTGTATTTTTGAAGCTTTCCAAGTATCTCGATAAATCACAGCAGCACTCGCAAGGGCTTGAGCTTGGCAGGCAGGTCATGCAAGCCCTTGAACGATATCCGGAAGAGCTGATCCAAGGGCAGATCGGTTATGAGTTTGTCGGTGTGCTCTGTGACAGTATTGGGAAAAAGTTCCTTAAGATGCAGCAGTTTCAGGAGGCGGAAGAGGCATACTCAAAGGCGTTGGAACTTTGGGATGGGATGATGATTCAGTCGCCTGAGCTGAAAGAAAAGCAAAAGGCAGTAATTCTGCACCAGTTGGGCGCGGTGGCTCAGGAGCAGCGGAAGTATGCCGAGGCGGAGGGGTACTACAAGGATGCACTTGCGATCCAGATCGAGTACAGCGTGCGGTATGAGCAGGCGAGTACGCTGCACCAGTTGGGCGCGGTGGCTCAGGATCAGCGGAAGTATGCCGAGGCGGAGGGGTACTACAAGGATGCACTTGCGATCCAGATCGAGTACAACGCCCGGTATGAGCAGGCGGGTACGTTGCACCAGTTGGGTAGGGTGGCTCAGGAGCAGCGGAAGTATGCCGAGGCGGAGGGGTACTACAAGGATGCACTTGCGATCAAGATCGAGTACAACGCCCGGTATGAGCAGGCGAGTACGCTGCACCAGTTGGGCAGGGTGGCTCAGGATCAGCGGAAGTATGACGAGGCGGAGGGGTACTATAAGGAAGCACTTGGGATATACGTCGAGTACAACGCCCGGTATGAGCAGGCGGGTACGCTGCACCAGTTGGGCAGGGTGGCTCAGGAGCAGCGGAAGTATGAAGAGGCGGAGGGGTACTACAAGGAGGCGCTTGGGATATACGTCGAGTACAACGCCCGGTATGAGCAGGCGGGTACGCTTCACCAGTTGGGTAATGTAGCTTACTTGCAGCGGAAGTATGCCGAGGCGGAGGGGTACTACAAGGATGCACTTGGGATTTTTGTCGAGTACAATGCCCGGTATGAGCAGGCGAGTACGCTTGGACAGTTGGGCAGATTGGCCGAAGATCGGCAGCAGTGGCAAGAGGCGCAGGCTTATGCGCTGGAGGCGGCGGAGTTGTTTGTCGAGTTCAACGATGAGTACAGTCTGGAGATCGTGCTTGGGCTGTTGGGTCGCATCTGGCGGGCAACCAAAGATCGCGGCATCATCGACAAGGCTGCGGCTTTGTTGAACAGTTCAGCGTCGGAGTGCGAACAGTTGCTCGACGAGGCGGCGGAAGCGTCCGAATCCGGCGGCGGCGAGGAGTAGAAACCTGCCAGGGAAACGAGTTTACCGTAATGTTGCATGGTTTGGCTGGTTTTGGCGCTGCCGGGGTGCTATCTATCACGACAGGCGGATCAACCATCGGGAAGCACTATGGACTCATCAGCAGGCAGGCCAAAGCCTTCGAGCATTCACGTCGAGTGGCGGGAGAACGGGGATTTCGTGTTTTCGTGCCGCTACCGGCGGGCGGGGGAGCGCGATGCACCGGAAGCGGCGCGGCGGACGGATGAACGGCATCACTTTCCCACCATGACCCTCGCGATGGGCAACGTGCTCCGCAAGCTGCGGCGGGAGCACATCTCCTTTCCACTCTTCCTCGTCTCGCTCGCCTTCAACCACCGCAACCTGCTCTCGGAGATCGACCGCCTGCTTCAGGCGCTGCACGAGCACGTCGAGCAGCAGGAGGGGAGCGGAGAATATACCTGCCTGATTAGCTCCCACGAGGATCAGCACTGACGCTCGCCATCATCATACCACCTGTTCAGATCCAGTATTTCACGCCTCCAATCCCGCGACTCAAACCGTGAGCAACGGGATGATTGCTTCGGGCGACGAGACCAGTTGCGCTGCACCGGTGGCGAGGAGTTCGGCTGCCGGGCGGAAGCCCCAGGTGACGCCGAGGGGGTACATTCCGGCGGCGTTGGCGGTTTTCATGTCCACGCCGCTGTCGCCGACGTAGAGAATCGAGGCGGGCTGGACGCCAAGCTCTTCGGCCACCATCAACGCGCCGGTCGGGTCGGGTTTGGGCGCGATCCCTTCGCGGAAGCCCATGATGACGTCGAACCTCCATGGCGCGAGCAGCTCTTCGGCGCACTGGCGGGTGAAGCGATCCGGCTTGTTGGAGAGAATCGCCTTTTTCAGCCCCAGCCGGTCGATGGCGTCGAGCAGGGCCGCCATGCCGTCATACGGGCGCGAATTGTCGTTCCAGTGCTCGGCGTAGCGCGCCTGCATCTTTTTGAGCAGCGGCTCGGTGACAGAGTCGTCGTGAGCGCTTTCGGGCAGCGCTTTGCGCACCAGCTCCCTCATGCCGAAGCCGATCATGACGCGGCACTCATCGACCGTGTGCGTCGGGTAGCCCTCCTCCGCCAGTACCGAGTTGAGGCTGAAGGAGATGTCCGCAAGCGTATTGAGCAGGGTGCCGTCCATGTCGAACACGACGGCGGAGAATTTTGGGGTAACTGACTGATTCATCGTGCGTTATGCCTTGGGTTTGACTGCGGTGACGAGGAAGACCGGGTAGCTCGCCATATTGCCGTCGCGGTTTTTCTTTTCGATGATGTGCGCGGTCATGAAGGCGACGCTCGTAAATCCCGCCGCTTCGAGGAGCGCTTGCAAGGCAGCGCGGTCGAAGCCGTAGTGCACCTTCTCGGTGGCGTCGTCGTGGAAAAGGCCATCCTCGGCGTCCAGATCAGCGATGGCGAGCACGCCGCCGGGCGACATGTGGCCGTTCAGCTCACGCAGGAAACTCGCGGTGTCGGGAATATGGTGCAAGGTCATGCTGCTGCACACGAAGTCGTAATCTCTCGCCAGCCCGGCGGCCTCCTCGGGACGGCTGAAATCGAGCAGCAGCGGCGCGACGTTGGCGATGGAGCTGGCGGCGATCTTCTCGGCGAGCATCCGCAGCATCTCCGACGAGCTGTCGAGCGCCGTCAACTTCGCGCAGTGCGGCGCGATGCGGGTGGTCACGAGGCCCGTACCGCATCCGAATTCGAGCGCGTTCGAGGGCCTGGCGACCGGCATATGCGCGATGATCGCACGGGCAACCGCGTCAGCGAGAGCCGCCCGGACGGCGTTGGCGTCCCACTCGGCGGCCTTGTTGTCGAAGCGCTCGGTATCAGTCCAGTTCTTGTCGCTCATCGTCGTTCTGCGGTTTGTCGGTTCATCGGAAAAAATAGCTGTTGCTGACCGCGCATAATATACAGTTCATCGGCGAAGAGTGAAAGCTGGAAGGTTGAGAGTGATGGGACGGATGGGACGATTGGGACTGATGGGATTGGAGAATTGAGGATGGGGCGGGCGAAGAGTTTACTGGGAATTTGCAATGCGGCAGAAGAGAATGAACTACCTTTGCTGCGTAAAATGGTACACTCTTTTCATTCAGCTCGCGGTGCATGACGCGCTTCTCCAACCTCGAACGGCTGCTGCAAAGCTCGGAAACGATCGGGATTGACCGCGCATCGCGGGTGGTGGTGTTCAGCGACCTGCATCTCGGCGA
>JAAXWU010000060.1 GCA_013334855.1 Chlorobaculum sp.
GCCGCCGAGACCATTCGGCATATCCGCTGGGTCGAGCTGGTCGAAACCCGCTGCCACGTCGAAGAGCAGAAGATCGCCTACTGGCAGGTCACCTGCAAAATCGGCTTCACCCTCGACGAGAAGTAAGGCGGAAGTCATTTGTACTAAAGGTTGGGGCGGTTCGTAAACCGCCCCTTGCTATTTTGCACATGGGACGTATAGAACATATGGGTCTAATAAGGCGCGATCATGATTCAGTACCAGTCACCGAATATTCCCCCATTCAATCCATCATTCTCTTACAGCGAGTGCGTGTAGTTCATCGACCAGTTGACCTGGCTGTGCGCGTTCTCGACGCCATCGCCATTGATTGCCGTCACTTTTGGCACCAGGCTCAACGCGGCGGCAACCGATGACTTGTCGCTCAGGCGGTAGCCGAAGCCGCAGGTGTAGTGGTTTTTGGTGATCGCTGGGAAGAGCGGATTGAGGTACTGATCCGGAATCGGGTTGGTCGAGAAGCTCGCTCCCGCACGAAGGGCAAGCTTTTTGGAGGCCATGTACTGCATTCCGATTGACCAGACCGTCTGATCCTTCCAGTTCTGGGTCATCGTGACATCGATATTCTGCCCGGCAAACGCGGGAATCGAGTTGTCGGCAATAAAGGTCATCGAGAACTTGTCCATGACGCTCGACCAGTCGATGAACTTCACGTCACTGGCGATCAATAGCTTGTCTGAAGCCTGGTATGCGAAACCCAGAGCTGCCGTTGTCGGCCACTCGAAATCATGGACTTTGATCTTGCCGGTCAGTTTTTGCGTATATGGTCCGCCGACAGTATCCCCGGCAAACGAGATTGCAGCGTTACTGGTTTCGAGATCATTGAGCTTGGTCTGGCTGTGATAGCTGGCGCCGACGGTCAACGCTTTGCTGAGTTTGTGCGTAAAGCCGAACTTCAGGCCGGTGCCGAAGCCTACAGCTTTACCAATCCAGGGAGAGTTGTTCGAAAAATCGAATCGGGCGTAATGAACATTGGTAAAACCGCCAAGTGCGCCAAGCAGTGTACCGCTGACCGAACCGCCGTTACCAGCCATCATGCCGCCTAAATGCTTGCCATCCATATCCATCTGCAAGTCCATGCTGGCCATCACGACATCGAACGAAGCGCCCACGGTCGTATCGTTTGTGAGATGATACGACACGGGAAACATGAGTCGCGCCACGCCAACCTCGCTCCGTATATCCTCTCCGCTCATGGTGATCATGTTGTATGGAGGGTTCATCGCCTGACCGTACTTGAACAGCATCGAATCACTTCCGAAATCAGTGCCCATGCCACCCTGCGCGATCATTGCCGCGCCCCAAGTGATGCGGCCATCGCGGCGCATGTAGGAGAGCGACGGCATGTAGAAGGCATTGGCGACCGAGTCCTCCTTGTTGCCGCCGACCGTCATATCGACGTCGGGGTGCAACGCACGGATGCCGAAACCGATCTCGGCTTCGCCCTCTTTCATGAATCCGAGCGTTGCGGGGTTGTTCATCGCGGCTGAGTTCCCGGTGTCGTAGGCCGAGCCGGTGCCGCCCATCGCGAGGGATTTGGAGCCGTAGCCTTCGAGGTTCATGCCGTTGGTGGCGAAAGCGGGAGTGGCTCCGAGGAGTACGAGGAGGGCCACAGCAGAACAGGTGGATTTACGAATCATGATGTCGTGTGTTGATGTTTGATGCTTGCGGCCAACCCGATCCTCGTGACCCCGACAGCCCAATGGAGGCGGGCAACCGCCGGTCGATCACGAAGGATATGAGGAAAAGCCGGGTTGAGACAATCCGGTGAACCCGGTTCACGCCGGCTAACCTTCACGCATCACGAATCAAAGAATCGGGAAGCGCCAGATAATCCGGTTCAGCGAGGCTGGCCTCTACGGCCTGCCATACAACTTCTTTTCCGTAACCGCCGACTGTCAGAGTGAAGAGGCAAATAGGCAACAAACGTAAACAACATCAATCAGACGGAAATGTGATATATGACTATATAACTAATGCAATATATGGCGATACTGCCAATTCTCCAACGCCTGCCGGATAAACAAAGCACTATTCCATAAAAAAAGCGGACATTGCTGCCCGCTTTTTTTATGTATGTAGAAGGGATTCCCGAGTTTACGACTCCGAGGAGTACAGCTCCGGCGCAAGTTCCCAGTGCTCGGGAGACATCCAGAGCGTCGAAAGCAAGAGCTCGCGGATGTGCGTGAACTCCTTGGGCAGCCGGTCATAGAGCCGCTCCAGCAGCTCCTCGTGCGAGAACAGCTCTTGCTTCCACGCCTCGCGGTCGATTGACATGAGTTTCGTGAACTGCTCCCTTGTGAATCCATCCAGCCCACGCCAGTCGAGCGATTCGTATCTCGGCATCCATCCAAGCGGGCTTTCCACCGCGCCGGAACGTCCGTGCACGCGCCCCATCATCCACTTGAGCACCCGCATGTTGTCGCCGAAGCCGGGCCAGATGAACTTGCCGTGCTCATCCTTGCGGAACCAGTTGACCACGAAAATCCTCGGCGGATCGGAGAGCGTTCGCCCGACGTGCAGCCAGTGGTTGAAGTAGTCGCCCATATGATAGCCGCAGAAGGGCAGCATCGCGAAGGGATCGCGCCGGACGTCGCCCACCTTCCCTGCGGCGGCAGCGGTTTTTTCCGACCCCATCGTGGCGGCCATGTAGACGCCGTAGTACCAGTTCGACGACTGGTAGACCAGGGGGATGGTATCGCCACGGCGTCCGCCGAAAATGAAGGCCGAGATCGGCACCCCTTCCGCGTCTTCCCAGGCGGGATCGATCACCGGGCACTGGCTGGCCGGAGCCGTGAAACGGGCGTTCGGATGGGCCGCCGACCTGCCGCAGTCGGGAATCCAGGGTTTGCCCTGCCAGTCGATGAGGTAGTCAGGAGGTGTATCGGTCATCCCCTCCCACCAGACATCGCCGTCGGGCGTCAGCGCCACGTTGGTGAAGATGCAGTTGGCGTAGAGCGAGGCCATCGCATTCGGATTGCTCTTCACCGAAGTGCCAGGCGCGACGCCGAAAAAGCCGTACTCAGGGTTGATGGCGTGCAGCCGTCCGTCCTTGCCCTTTTTGATCCAGGCGATATCGTCGCCTATCGTGGTGATTTTCCACCCCTCCATCTCGACCGGCGGAATCATCATGGCGAAGTTGGTCTTGCCGCAGGCGCTGGGGAAGGCCGCCGCGACGTAATCCTTCTCACCCTCCGGCGACTCGACGCCGAGAATGAGCATGTGCTCGGCGAGCCACCCCTCGTCACGCGCCATCGAGGAGGCGATGCGCAGGGCGAAGCACTTCTTGCCAAGCAAAGCGTTGCCGCCATAGCCGCTGCCGAAGGAGACGATGGAGCGATCCTCGGGATAATGCACGATGTACTTGGTATCGTTGCATGGCCACGCCACATCTTTTTGTCCGGGCGCAAGCGGCGCGCCGACCGAGTGCAGGCAGGGCACGAACTCCGACTCCTCGTCAAGCAGTTCCAGCACCTTGCTGCCCATGCGGGTCATGATACGCATGTTGGTGACGACATAGGGGGAGTCGGTGATCTCGACGCCGATGTGCGCGATATGCGAGCCGAGCGGCCCCATGCTGAAGGGAATCACATACATGGTGCGCCCCTTCATGCAGCCGCTGAAGAGCTTTTTCAGCGTCGCCTTCATCTCTTTCGGAGCAACCCAGTTGTTGGTCGGCCCGGCGTCCTGGCGGCGAATGCTGCAAATGAAGGTGCGATCCTCGACCCTGGCCACGTCGCTCGGATCGGAACGGCAGAGATAGCTGTTCGGGCGCTTCTCTTCCGAAAGCTTGATGAATGTGCCGCTCGCGACCATCTCCCCGCACAGGCGGTCGTACTCTTCGACGGAACCATCACACCAGTAAACCGAATCAGGCTGACACAGCGCGACAGTCTCTTTGACCCACTGAAGCAACTTCAGGTTGCTGACCCAGGCAGGAGCATTGATTTCCATGGATTCCATAATTACTGATTATTGAATATTGAGGGTATTGACGCAATAAAAAAGTGCCTGAAACAGCACGCCCCGGCTGGGTTGTCCGCCGGGGCATCTGAAATCAGGGGTATTTACCATCGTCCGAACCAAAATCATGGCACGGAAATCGGGCTTGATCATTATCTGACAGCCTTTGCGCTTAAGGCCGTCCTGATGATCTGTTCGAACTCGGCCTTGCTTCTCGGCCCGACAATCACGCCGGTCAAGCGGCCCGAGGCATCGACGACAAAGGTGGTCGGAATGCCGGTGATCCCTCCATCGATGTAGCCACTGAAGGCTCGGATCAGCTCGGGCGTGGCCATCAGCACCGGCCAGGTCATGCCGTTCTGTTTCATGAAGTTCTTCACGTTCGGCACCTTCTCGTTGACCGCGATACCGACAAAGGTGAAGCCTTTGGACTCCCATGCTCGCTGAATCTGCACCATATCGGGAATCTCCGACCGGCAGGGCGGGCACCAGGTGGCGAAGAAGTTGACGATGTACGCCTTGCCCTTGAGCGAGGAGGAGGAGAACGGTCTGCCCTCTACGGTCACTCCCGAAAAAGTGGGCGCGGGTGCAGAAGCGGCGCTTGCCTGAGCGGAAAAAGTGAGCGATGCGGCAAAAACCATGAGCGCGGCCATGAGCGCGGCAAAAGGTGCGGTGATTCTTTTCATAACGGTGCTTTGAGTGACGTTTATCAGTTACAAATGTAGTAATCAGGAATGGCTTTTCAGTTGAATAATAATACGAGAATCCCTGATAATACCGTAATCCCAGATTTTTTCACCCATTTTCTGCCCCTGATAATTCTTTGTGTTTTGAGAACAAATAAGCTATATTTCGTCTCGATTTTTCCTGCCCTCGGGCGGGAAGAGCCGTATCAAGCCACCTTAGCTCAGTTGGTAGAGCAACTGTTTCGTAAATAGTAGGTCGTGGGTTCAAGTCCCTCAGGTGGCTCGCTTACGCCGAGAACCCGAGCCGGGTAACCGGAAAAGAGCCTGAATGCGGAGTTGAACGGCTCCGGTGACAAACGTTTGATTGCAACCAAAATCCTATACTGAAACCATGCAAGAAGGTAAGATTTCCCAGATCATCGGCCCTGTCGTTGACGTTGATTTTGCTGAAGGCCAACTTCCGTCCATCCTCGATGCCCTCACGGTCACCCGTCAGGATGGTTCGAAACTGGTTCTCGAAACCCAGCAGCACCTCGGTGAAGAGCGCGTCCGCGCTATCGCCATGGAAGGCACCGACGGCCTGGTCAGGGGCATGAGCGCCGTCAACACCGGCAGGCCGATCCAGGTACCGGTCGGCGGAGAGGTGCTCGGCAGAATGCTGAACGTTGTCGGCGACCCCATCGATGGCAAAGGCCCCGTCCCCGCGAAGAAAACATACTCTATCCACCGCACCGCACCGAAATTCGATGAGCTTTCGACCAAAGCCGAGATGTTCGAAACCGGCATCAAGGTTATCGACCTTCTGGAGCCATACTCCCGCGGCGGCAAAACTGGTCTGTTCGGCGGCGCAGGCGTCGGCAAGACCGTGCTCATCATGGAGCTGATCAACAATATCGCCAAGCAGCAGTCCGGTTACTCAGTATTCGCCGGTGTCGGCGAGCGCACCCGTGAAGGAAACGACCTCTGGCACGAAATGATGGAGTCGGGCGTTATCGACAAGACCGCGCTTGTGTTCGGCCAGATGAACGAGCCGCCCGGAGCACGCGCCCGCGTCGCCCTGACCGGCCTCAGCATCGCCGAGTACTTCCGTGACGAAGAGGGGCGCGACGTGCTGCTCTTCATCGACAACATCTTCCGCTTTACCCAGGCGGGTTCCGAAGTCTCCGCGCTTCTCGGACGTATGCCGAGCGCCGTGGGCTACCAGCCGACCCTCAGCACCGAGATGGGTGAGCTTCAGGACAGGATCACCTCCACCAAGAAAGGTTCGGTCACTTCCGTGCAGGCCATCTATGTCCCTGCCGATGACCTTACCGACCCGGCTCCGGCCACCGCATTCACCCACCTCGACGCCACGACCGTGCTTTCACGTCAGATCGCCGAGCTTGGTATCTATCCGGCTGTGGACCCGCTCGACTCGACCTCGCGAATCCTCGATCCGAACGTTGTCGGCGCCGATCACTACAACACCGCGCAGGCCGTCAAACAGATTCTCCAGCGCTACAAAGACTTGCAGGACATCATCGCCATTCTTGGCATGGATGAGCTGAGCGACGACGACAAGCTTGTCGTTTCCCGCGCCCGCAAGGTGCAGCGCTTCCTGTCGCAGCCCTTCTTCGTGGCCGAGGCCTTCACCGGCCTTGCCGGCAAGTACGTCAAGCTCGAAGACTCCATCAGGGGCTTCAAGGAGATCATCGAAGGCCGTCACGACAACCTTCCCGAAGCTGCCTTCTACCTGGTCGGCACCATCGAAGAGGCGATTGCAAAAGCTAAAACGCTCTAAACCAACGGCAAGACATGGCAAGTTCAGATAAAGCCTTCAAGCTCGATATCGTCACGCCGCAGAAGCTTTTCTTTTCGGGAGAGGTGACCAGCGTCATCGCACCCGGCCTGGACGGACTGTTTCAGGTGATGAAAGGACACGCACCACTTCTGGCCGCGCTCAAGAGCGGCAAAGTGAGGCTCTCACTCGCTGACCGCTCCGAGAACTCGTTACAGATCGAGGGCGGATTCTTCGAAGTGAGCGCAAACAAGGCGATTCTCCTGACCGAGGACGTCGCCTGATTCACGGCGTCGCAACAACATTAAAAACATCAGCAGTACTGAAATGTGCTGCTGGTGTTTTTTGCTTTCATGAAAACTCTGATCCCCAAAGCCCTTCGCAGGGGAGAGGTCATCGGCCTGATCTCGCCATCTTCGACCTGCGCCGAGCCTGAAAAAATCGATCGTGCCGTCACCTACCTCGAGCACTGCGGCTACAGGGTCAAGACCTCGCTGTACCTGAACCGCTCCGAGCACGACCCGCTTCACACCGACCGCTACAAGCTGCACGATCTCCACCAGATGTTCGCCGACCGCGACGTCCGCGCCATCTTCTGCCTGCGCGGCGGAGCCGGAGCCACGCGAATTCTCGACAGGATCGATTACGGCCTCATCGCCGCCAATCCGAAAATCCTCGTCGGCTACTCCGACATCACAGCGCTCTCGCTCGCGGTATACCGGAAAACCGGCCTCGTCAACTTTTCCGGCCCGATGGCCGCCACGGAGCTGTTCGCGCCGAGCGGGTACACCGAAGAGCACTTCTGGGGAATGCTGACCGATGCCGCCTACTCGAAGAAGCTCACCAATTTCAGCGGTCACGAGATCGGTTGCGTCCGGCCCGGAGCCGTCACCGGGCGGCTGATCGGCGGCAATCTTTCGGTGCTCTCCTCGCTGGTGGGAACGCCATATCTGCCATCGTTCAGCGGCAGCCTCCTTTTCACCGAGGATGTCAACGAACCGGCCTACCGGATCGACCGGATGCTTTCGCACCTCTTCAACGCCGGTCTGGCGCAGAAGTGCCGCGGCCTCATGTTCGGCCAGTTCAGCAAAAATCCCGCCGACGAAAACCGCGATTACCGCTTCAGCAAGATTTTCACCTACTACGCCAACAGAATGCACGATGGCGCTCCAGTGATGACGGGCCTCTCCTACGGCCACATCACCGAACTGATGACCCTGCCGGTCGGCGCAAGATGCCGTCTGGAGATATCACCGGAACGATTCTCATTCGGCTCTGCGGAAATGGTCGTTTCACCGTGAAACAGATTTGCTGAATAGCCTTCCGCTTTATAAATTTCGATATATATCACACATAAACGATACATGAAATCATGATCCGGCTGAGTGCGGGTAACAGTTCCGATACCAGGCAAGAAGAGCTTGTCGCCGATGTCGATACCCTCGACGCCTGGCGCGTGGTGCTTTTCAATGACGACGTCCACACCTTCGACGAGGTGATCTTCCAGATCATCAAGGCGGTTCGTTGTACGAGGTCGAGCGCCGAAAAGCACACATGGGAGGTGCATACCAAAGGGCGCTCGATTGTCTATGCCGGTGAAATGTCAAACTGCGTCCGCGTCAGCGCCGTCCTCGAAGAGATTGCCCTGAAAACGGAAATCCAGACAGGGTAGCGTTTTCGTGACAACGTTGCTTCAACAAACGGCCAATCTCAGGCAACTCTTTTTTTGACCTCGTTACACTGTGAGTATACCAGTTTTTTAATCTGAATCTTGCCTGCCATGGAGAGTTCGCCGATTTTCTTGAATTTGCTGATCATTGTGGGTGGTCTGAGCTGGATAACGCTCTACGGTGAAGCTGTGCGCGTGGGGTTGCGTGACAAAAGTTATGCCATTCCGCTCTGGGCTATCGGCCTCAACTTTTCATGGGCGGTGATATACACGATTTTTGCAGGCAGGCTCGAAGGCCCGTCGCATCAGGTCGTGCTCACCTCCGTCCGGTTAGTGCTCGATATTTTAATCTTTTACACCTGGTTCAGGTTTGGCGTCAAGCACTTCCCCTCAAATCCGGGTGAACAGTGGTTCGTGCCGTGGAGTCTGCTGGTGATCGCGGTTTGCTTTATCCTGCAGGGCGGGGTCATCCTGCAATTCGGACTTTATTCGAGCCTTGCCTATATGGCGTTCCTGCAGAACCTCGCGATGTCGCTTCTCTTCATCGCCATGCTGGCCCGCAGAAAACGCCGGAAGGCTCAAAGCATGGTCATCGCTTATGCAAAGCTGACCGGCTCGCTCGCGCCGACCATCCTTTACGGCGTTCTGGGCACTGAATTGTTTCATGGCCCGAACTACCTGCTGCTTGTGATTGGCATCCTGAGCTGCCTGTTCGATCTGATCTATATCTCGCTGCTCAGTAAAGCCAAACCATATGAAAAGAAGGAACAGACAACCACGATAATCCAGCGAAATATGACCGGTGGTGAATTCGATGCGTTTCGCTCCTGATCTCCGCGAATATCGTTGCCGGGTGACAACACCGCATCCGGAAGCAGGATGTGCGGTCAGCCGATGAGGCGAAGTAAATCTCATCGATGAAATCGAGATCGATGGCCTTGACGCTCTTTCGATGTGGTGCATCGGTAAACGGTTGCCTTAATACTCCCCCTCAAATTGCGGATGCACCCACAGGAACTCCTGCCGCTTGTTCTGCACCCGCACCAAGCCGCCGAAGCCTTGGTCTTGCTCCTTAAGCCACGCATGCAACTGCCGCAGGACTGCCCCTTGCGCCCGGATCGCTTCGCCGCGTTCCAGCTCTGGCGCGTCGCTGCGGCCCATCCAGTCCGCGGCCTTATCCGATGCGCTCAGTAACGACTCAGCGCAGCTCTTGCCGAAATCGAGCTGATTCTCTATAGCTTTATAAGCGTTTTCGTCCATGACCAGCTTTGTTGCTGACGCTGCGACAGGCAGCACGAGGCTCAACATGCCGGTGAGCACCTTGAGGAATGGCGCGGCTTTCTCGAACCACTCCCGCGTCACATCAAACTCATACACACCCTCCCTGTCGTGCCTGTTGATCAGCGGCAGAGGAAGCCTTGCGTGCTCGCACCACAGCGTGACTCGGAACCGCATCTTCACCCAACCTTTGGGATTGAACCTTGCGCGCTCGAGCGGCTGGAAGCTGAACAGTCGCGGACCGTCTTTCGCTTCGTCGGTCAGTGACCGCATCATATCCGTGAAGCCGTCGTCTACCCGGCTCAGAATGCGCTGCGTCCCGCTGTCCAATTGGTCAAAGCGCCCCATCGCTTCGCCGTGCAAGGCCACCAATTGCTGTCGCGCTCCGGCCAGTTCAACACGCACAGTGGCAAACTCGGCAAGCAACGCATCAAGGGGATTCGGGCGTGAAGCCGGGGCATTGTGGAGCAACTGCTCGATCTCCTGCCACTCGTTGCAGAAGGGGCAGGGCATCTCAGGCCGTCCGCGACGCTTGTTTTCCAGCAACTTTCCGACTTCGAATAAACCGATGCACGGTTTACCGTCTGGCTGTGGCGCAAGGCAGGGCACCGTCACTTCGCAGCGCAGCCCTTCCCAGAAACTCTCCACCAGCCACTTGATCTCATAGGTCAACGCTGCAAGGAACCGTTCGGGATAGGGCGAGCGCACCGTGATGCGAATGTCGTTGGCGATGTGTTCGAGGAATGCCCGTGCGCCATAGTTGTCCTGCAAGAGCAATCCCCGTTGCCAGTGGACGCTCTTGTCGTAGTCGGCCCGGCCCAGCGAGTATTTGTGCAGGCGCACGATCAGTTGATAGAAAATCCCCTCCGCAGTGGCCGACTGGTTTTTTGCCGCCTCCACAATCTTGCATATCTGCACCTGCTGGCTGTCGCCAGCGACCGGACTGACGCCCCATCCCGGAACAGGATCGGGGCGGACATCTGGAACCAGTTGCGCAATCAGGCTTATGCCATCCACTTCGCTTTTGCCAATCTCGGCGACGCGGTAGCAAAGGTCGAAGCGCTCCATCAGCCGCACGAAGATTGGATGCAGCGTGGACGGGTAACGGTCTTCGGCAGGCTTGTCCGGGTTGTTCCACAACTGCCCCAGCCGCTCGAAGCTGACCAGGCCATGACCGACCTTCCGCGTGTGCTCATCGTCGAGTACAAAGCTCATGGCCGTCGCCAGCCAGTCGGGTTTCAGGATGACGATGTTGCGCAATGCAGGATCATGCTCGTAATGGATCAGATCACCCACCGCACGGGAGATTCGGAGCAGCAGGCGAGCGTCCTCCTCCTCCACCTTGTGCTCCTTGCAGATGGCGAAAACGCGGTCGAGCGGCAGCCAGGCCACTCGCGCCTTTAAGAGTTCCTCGCGCGCCTCATTCTCGTCCAGCACAAGATCCCCCAGTTCGCCAATCGCACGCTCCAGGCAAAGGCGATTCTCGCCCAACTGTTGCAATCGGTTGCGGGCCTCTTCTTCGTCGCGTACCAGTGGCCCAAGGAGCGGCAGTGCCGCGTCGAGAAAGAGCAACCCTCTCAGCGTCGTTCTCGCCTCCTGCCAATGCTGGGGGAAGGTGCGCCCCATCTCCGGCAGGCCGGAGGCAACGCGGGCGATGGCCTCTCTCAATTCGGCAATGCCATGACGCTCGCCGGTTGCCTCGTCCGGCTTGCTCTGCACCAGGAAGAAATCCACCACAGTCTCCCTGCCAAACAGATCCCAGATTTCCTGTCGGTCGATGTCCGGCTGGCGCTCTTTGGGGCCGCCGTGGGTGGCGACGACGAGGATTTTGGCCTCCGGCTCGCGGTGCTTCACCAGCTTGATCCACTCCTTCACGAACCCCTGCTGCGGCCCTTCGCGCGGCTTCCACACCACCAGATAGACCGCCGGAGCGGTGAAGAACAACTGGTGCGTGGGCCGATAGACCCGCTGCCCGCCGAAATCCCATCCGTTGAGCGTGATCTCCGTGCCGGTGGCGGGATCGGTCACCTTCACCGGCTTGATCTCGATGCCGTGCGTGGTCGGCTTGCCCTCCTCCCACTCGTCGCCGCGCAACGCCCCAAGCAGGCAACTCTTCCCCACCTCGCCTTCGCCAATCAGAATCAGCTTGGCCTCATTCAACACCACCTCCGCCTCCGCCTTCGCCCGCAGGTAGCGTTTGACTGCATCGAGGCCCTCCTTGTAGGCGGCGGCGAGTTCGGGGTTCAAAGGGCAATTTCCCAAGTTGAGTTTGGCCAATCTTCGATGACCCCCGAGTGAATCGGGAAGATCGACAATTGGATTTCCTTTCAAGGTGGTAGCTCCTGGTGAAAATTCTACCAGTTGCCCTAACCTCGAAATCCATTCTGGAATTGAAGTAATATGGTTCTGATAACACGTCAAGGCACTAAGTCGAACCAACCCGGCAATTGAATCTGGCAGCGAGATAAACTCGTTTTGTGCGATGTTAAGGTTTCCCAGTCCGGCAAGTTGACCAAGCGATTTCGGCAGAGATGTGAGTTGATTATTTTCGAGACCGAGATAGGTAAGATGCGAAAGCCAGCCGATTGACTCCGGCAGCACCGTCAGTCGGTTGTCGGTAAGTACAAGCCACTTCAACTGCGTGAGTTGGCCCAACGACTCCGGCAGCAACGTCAGTTGGTTGTTCCCAAGGTTCAGAGTCTGTAACTGCGTGAGTTGGCCCAGCGTCTCCGGCAGCAACGTCAGTTGGTTGTTCCCAAGGTTCAGAGTCTGTAACTGCGTGAGTTGGCCCAGAGACTCCGGCAACGCTATCAGTTGGTTGTCGGAGAGGTCAAGCGACTGCAACTGCGTGAGATGGCCCAGAGACTCCGGCAACGACGTCAGTTGGTTGCGGGCGAGGTTCAGCGACTGCAACTGCGTGAGTTCACCCAGCCACTCCGGCAGCGTCGTCAGGTGGTTGTTGCAGAGTTCAAGCGACTGCAACTGCGTAAGTTGGCAGAGCCACTCCGGCAGTTCAGTGAGTTTCTCTGAATCTTTGGCGTCCCATTTACAGCTCAGACTGAGTTCGGTAGCCCCGGATCGCAGGGCTTCTGCGATTTTCTCTTCTGCTGCCTGAAATGCTTCGTTCTTTGCCATGAGCTGTGTCTCCAGGTTAAACCACCGTCCGAATCGTCATCGGGCGAATATTGACAGGTAGTGATCGATGAGAGCGTGGGTGCAGATTACCGTGGTTCCGGGAGTCGCGTCAGCTTTCGTATCGGGGGATGATCACTCGAAAAAATTAGCGCAAAATCAGCAAAGAAACAACCGCTCCTGTCCGGCAGGGGCTTCATGCCCGAGACGATTCTTTCAGAGATAACCGCAGGCGCGGAAATGTGTTCCGGCCTGTTCAGCCGCCGAACTGCTTTTTTATCTCCGCCGCCGTCCGCTCGTCCGCCGGGGTGACGACGATTCTCGACGGAATCGCGTCGTGCAGCTCCCTGAATTTTCTGACGCACTCCGCCGAGGCGAAGTAAATCTCGTCGATGAAGTCGAGGTCGATAGCCTCGACGTGATCCTGCGCGCCGTGCGCATAGACGACGAGCGGCGTGACCTCGTTACCACCCTCGCGCAACTGCCCGGCCACCAGCTCATCGACGTGCTCCGCGCCCGGCAGGAGAATGCGCTGGCCGGTCAGCCCCTGATCGCGCAGCATCTCGCCGATGCTTGTCGGCGTTTCCGCTTCGAGTCGGCAATCGGCAATGATGCCGTATTCCTGAAGCTCTGTGGCCGCCGAGCGGTTCGAGGCGCAGATAGTCAAGTGCGCCAGATGGCGGACGTCGCGCCCATGTTCGAAGAGGTATTTGAAGAAGTAGCGCACGGCGAAGCGGTTCTGGAAGAAGAGCACCGAGAAACGGTCGATCCCCTCGATGCTGGCTTTCACCGCGCCGAGGTCTGCGCCCGCCACCTGCTGGCATGGAAAGGGCACGGTGATGTAGTCCGCTGGCGTATATTTTTTCGGCGCTTCGCCGGTCATGAGCACCTTTTTTTTACGCGAGTACCAGTTGCTCTCGATGAACTGGCTGATGCTGTCGCCGATGATGAGCAGCGCCGGGGAATAGACCGCCCTGTCGCGCTTGCGGAACTCGTCGAGCGTACCGGTGAAAATCTTCTGGTTGTAGCGCGTGGCGTTCTGCACCACGGCCACCATCGTCTCGCCGCTCCGCCCCTTGGCCGCCACCGCGTCGAGCACGTCGTGCACCGAGGAGGCGACCATGTAATAGACGATGGTGTCTGTGTCGGGAGCCTGAATCTTGCTGATCGGGTGGCCGGTGCAGAAGGCCACCGACGAGGAGACCTTGCGCATGGTCAGCGGAATTTCGGTGTAGGCGCTCGCGCCGTGCGCCGCCGTGATGCCGGGAATGATCTCGTACTCGATGCCGTGCTGGCGCAGCGTGTCGATCTCCTCGCCGCCCCGCCCGAAGATAAAGGGGTCGCCGCCCTTCAGCCGGACGACCGTGCGCCCCATGAGCGCGTGGCGCACGATCTCCTGGTTGATCTCCTCCTGCTCGAAGTGGTGGCTGTCCTTGCGCTTGCCGGTGTAGATCTTCTCGGCCCTATAGGGTTCGAGCATCTGTGGAAGCACGAGGTCGTCGAAGAGAATCACGTCCGCCTCGCGCAGCGCCCGGTCGGCCTTGAGCGTCAGCAATTCGGGATCGCCCGGCCCCGCGCCCGCGATATAGACGTACCCTTTCCGCGCCGGACTCTGCGCCAGCGAGGGTTCTGTATGAGTTGAATCGGTCATTGCGGATACTTCCTTGCAAAATTAGGGGTTATCGTCCGGCCAGGTTTCGTTGACGAACTGGCGGAGCCGGTTGCGCCACTCCACGGACTTCTTGACGTTCTGGCCGTTGGAGGAGACGGCGACGGTCATCTCGCCCTGCTTGATGATCGCCGGAGAGATGAAGCCGGAAAGCTCGCGGTTGTCCACCACGTTCACGAGAATGCCCCGCGCCTCGGCGTCGTCGCGAACGCGGCGGTTGACCTCCTCGACGTTCGTGCTGGCATAGACGAGGAACGCGCCGTCGAGGTCGGAGGGGTCGTACTCCTTGCGGATCTCCGTGAAGCCTTTCCCCTTGAGTTCCTCGATGATTTCTGGCGAGACGATGGTGATATTACGGGTATACTTCTCGATGGTCTGAATCTTGTGCAGGGCGATCTTGCCGCCGCCCACGAAGAGAATCTTCTTGTTGTCCACCCGGATGTTGAGCGGCAGAAACACTTTCATAGAACGTGTGATTTTGTCATGACATGAACTGACGAAAGAACATGGTCGTTCCGCAGGGTCATGAAGATAATGAAGATGAAGCGTAAATGCAGGATAACGTCCTTGATTTATTGGCGTGGGTTATCCGTTGTCGAGCAGACTGTCGATTTTTTATCTGTCATTGCGAGGAGCATAGCGACGTGGCAATCTATCTTACTGAATTCACACATGGATTGCTTCTCCCGACAAGTCGGGATCGCAATGACGAAGCGTAGAAGTGTATTCCAGGTGAATAAGGTGCGTGCTTCCTTCAAATCCGACACTTTGCGAGGATCAA
>JAAXWU010000175.1 GCA_013334855.1 Chlorobaculum sp.
GGATTGACCAGACTCGTGCCGATGGCGAAGAAGAGCAGGATGACGAGGCCGGTCGTGAAGAGAGCATTTGCCGGAATGAACGGGATGAAGAAGACCCCGATGAACGAGGTGACGTGACCCAGCACCATCAGCTTGTGCTCCCCGAACCGCTTGCCGAGCTTGGGGAGCATCCCCCCCTGCACGATGACCGAGATGAAGCCGACATAGGCGAAGAGGTAGCCGACCTGCTGTTCGGTGGCGTGAAAGAACTCCTCCCAGAGCAGGATGGCTGAAACCTGCATGTTCACGATGGCCAGCGAGTAGATGAAGTTGATGATCATCAGCAGGGCGACCGGCCTGGAGCCGAACGCGGTGCGCAGGGTTTCGGCGTAGGCTCCGCCTTTCCGCCTGATCGATTCCACCAGCCCGCTCTTTGCCTCGGCAGGCTGGCCGCTTTTCCTGAACAGGGACGAGATCGTGACAGCATGAGGGTTCGATTCACCGAGGAAGAAGAGGGCCAGAATGAAATTGGTGCCGTTGAGCGCCGCGGCGAAAAGGCCCACCATCGAGATGCCGTAGTTAGTCATGAGCACGCCGCCGATCAAGGGGCCGATGATGAAGCCGATGCCGAACGCCGCGCCGAGCATACCCATCGCCCCGGAGCGGCTTTTCGAATCGGTCAGGTCGGTGATGGCCGCCTGCGCGGCTGCGATGTTGGCCGAGCCGATGCCGGACAGCGCTCTGGCCAGAATCAGCAGGGAGATGGAGACCGCCTGCGAAAAGAACCCGTAGGAGAGCGCGGCCAGAAAGATGCTCGACAGCATCACCGGGCGGCGTCCGATCTTGTCGCTCAACTTGCCCCAGATCGGCGAAAAGATGAACTGCATCGTCGAGTAGATCGCCGCGATCAGGCCGATCATGAAGGGCGAGGCGCCAAGCCCCTTGGCGTAGGTCGGCAGCAGAGGCAGCACGATACCGAAGCCGATCAGGTCGAGCAGAACAGTCAGGAACAGTATGACCAGCGGTGATTTCTTCATGAAGGGCGAGCCGTTAGGTGAAGCTGAAAGTGCGCAAAATACAAAAATCGCCCGCCATGAGGAAACGCGGCGTCAAGTTTATGGCCAGCCCGGAGGCCAATGGTTGTTTTACGGTCACTTTTTATTTATGTAAATTGCGCAGGAATGTTCGTTATTGAACGTCCAACCTCGCGGAACAGCGCTGCCCGACAAGGCGGGGCTGAACGACAGGAGCGAGGCGGCAAGGCATTTCGCTCTCGATACCTTGACAACAAACAAACCATAACTGATAGATCAGGAGTATGCTGATGAAACGGATAGTGCTTTTTCTTTTAACTAACTTTGCAATATTGCTGGTGCTGTCGGTCAGCGCCCGCCTTCTGGGCGTCGACCGCTTTCTGACCGTCAACGGGCTGAACATGGGCATGTTGCTTGCCTTCGCGGCCCTGATCGGCTTTGGAGGCTCCTTCATTTCGCTGCTGATGTCCAAAACGATTGCCAAATGGAGCACCGGAGCGCGGGTCATCGCACAGCCGGCCAACCAGGAGGAGGCGTGGCTCGTGAACACGGTGAAGCGGCTCTCTTCCAAAGCCGGTTTGACGACCCCCGAAGTGGCCGTCTATGACGGCGCTCCCAACGCCTTCGCTACCGGCGCGAGCAAGTCCAGGTCGCTGGTCGCCGTTTCGAGCGGCCTCATGCAGAGCATGAGCAAGCAGCAGGTCGAGGCCGTGCTGGCGCACGAGGTGGCCCACATCCAGAACGGCGACATGGTGACGCTGACGCTGATCCAGGGAGTGCTCAACACCTTCGTGATCTTCCTCTCCCGTGTCGCCGGATATGCGATTGACAGCTTTCTGCGCAGGGACGAGGATGAATCGGGCAGTCCGGGCATCGGCTACATGATTGGCAGCATCGTCTGCGAGATACTGTTCGGCATTATCGCCTCCATCATCGTGATGTACTTCTCGCGCAAGCGCGAGTTCCGAGCCGACGCAGGGGCCGCATCGCTGATGGGAGACCGCCGTCCGATGATCGACGCGCTCCGGGCGCTGGGCAGCCTCGAAGCAGGCCAGTTGCCGAAACAGATGGCCGCCAGCGGCATCGCCGGAGGCGGCATGATGGCGCTCTTCAGCAGCCATCCGCCACTCGAATCGCGTATCGCCGCGCTCGAAGCCGCTCGCTGAAAAGCTGACGGTTGACAATTGACATTGCAGAGGCGTTCCGGTATTTCGGGACGCCTTTTTTTTTGCCCCCGTTGCAGCGGCATTGCTCTTTGCTTGCGCGGGGTATATTTTGACTGAAGTCTGTTATTTCGATTCAACCACACCTGTATGAAGCGCTTCTCGCCCGTTACCGCATTTTCTGCTTTCATGATTGTCCTCTTGACGATGCCGCTTGGCCACGCCGCCGTCATTCTGCTGCAAAGCGCGCTCGGCAGAGAGCATGTCGCCCTGGCCGGGTTGCTTCTTGGCGTTGCCGGAACCGGTTTGATGCTTGCCGGAATGTTCGCCTCCAGAGAGCTGATCGCAACCTTGCTCGGCATGTTCGGAGGGCTGTTCGTCTGGAGCGGCTGGATCGAGATCGGCTTCGAGTACTATGCCCGGCGTCTCGGCGTCGAGCCGCTGATGCTGAACGGCGAGGTCGTTACAAAGGCGGAATATCTGCTCATGCCCTCCTCGGTCGGCTTTTTCGTCATCATCATGCTCTACTACCTCTTCGGCGTCCGTTCGGGGTGCCGGTTTTTCCTGTGGTTCCAGCGCCTGCTGCGCATCGACAGTCGGCTCGCTCCGGCCCGCTCAACCCGGAACGTGGCGATGACCACCTTCATGGAGTTCATCATGCTGTTGTGGGGCTTTTACCTGGTGCTGCTGTTCGCCTACGACGATCACTTCGCCGGAGACCGGCATCCCGTCACCTATTTTGTCGCGTTCGGCTCGCTGTTGTGGTCGATCCTGCTCTTCGTCAAAATGCTGAAAATCTCCCAGCTCGCCTATGCCATCCGCTACGCAATACCGACGGTGCTCATCTTCTGGAACTTCGTCGAAATCCTCGGCAGATGGAACGTATTCACCGAAATCTGGATCCAGCCGTCGAAGTACGTTCTGGAAATAGTGCTGATGACGCTGGTGTTCTTGATTCTGATGCTCTCGGTTCTGTTCGGCGCGAAAGGCAAGCAAAAGAGCGAAGAGAAGCAGGTGTGATGCGCGATTGAATTCTTCTGAAGGGCGAGCCGACAGGTGAAGCGGGATGGCAAGATTGTGGGCAGGAATGGGATATTGAGCGCATCGCGTTTTCAGCGACTGATTGCCGGTTACTATCTTTCTGCTTGTGAATAGCGTAACTGTATGTTATATAGTGATATGCTGATGTATTTGGCAAAAGAGTTGTCAACGTTTACTGAAAAACCTTTTTTTCGGAGAGGTTTGGTTTTGAAAAAAAAATGCCTCAGAGAGGGCTAAATGAGATATTATAAGGAGTGTATCAAATGATTACTCGATTAACGCTCAAGAATTTCAAGAATGTTCAAGAGCAGATCTATGATTTTACACAGTTCGATCTTTTAGTCGGGCGAAATAATAGTGGAAAAAGTACGGTATTGCAGGCTTTAGCAATTTGGCAATATTGTATAGATGAGTTTCATCGTTCAAACAGGAGCGGCAC
>JAAXWU010000061.1 GCA_013334855.1 Chlorobaculum sp.
CAGGTCGGAGATCGGAATCCGATCGACCAGATGCCGTTTCAGGAGAGCGACCTTTTCCTGTGGGGTGTAGTTTTTTCTCACTTTTCGCATGGTGAATTCCTCCGTTTTTGCACTCTAACTCAAACGGGCGATTTCTCCAATTCACGCTGAACTAAAACACCTGGCGTGGACGGCACCCTGCTCGGCAACGTCGCAAATGGTGCGCTGCTGGCGATTTATGAGGTACGTAACGGTTGGTGCCGTATCCATCCTACGGCACAACGCTGGGTCAGCGGCCGCTACGTCAACAAGCAGGAATAAAAGGGGTAAAACCAAATTCAGTTACCTCAGATTCAATGTGGTTTGAATTCGGAGATCGAAGTGATTTCAGGGTATCTGCTCGAAGTCGTTGGTTTCTATCGCTTTTCGGAATGCGGTTGAAATGTCGTTCCAGTCGAGGATATCGAATCTGAAAGGCAACTTATTCCAATTATCGATCAAGATGATTATAATTGATAGATATAAGCCATTGTTTAAAGTGGTACGGTCGAGATTTCAAGACCATTATGAATGCAAATTGGAATTAGTGTCGTGTCAATGGAAAACAGTCGTGAAACCCCTGTCATTGCGAGGAGCATCGCGACGTGGCAATCCATCCAGAATCGGCGAAGGCACTAAAGATGGGTCGCCACTTCACATTACTTGTACATATAGCGAGAGATCGCTTGTAGAACGAAAGAGGTTTGTGGTCTCATGTCGTGCGGCGCTGTTCCTTCAATCTTTTCCCGGCGCTGGCGGTGGGCGAGGAGGGTTTGCCTGTTTTAAGGAGCGTAGTTACATCGCTAAACTGTTCCCAGAGCTGGTTCTGGATGGCCAGTAAAGCGATTCTGCGGTCGCGACATTCCGGGCGAATTGATGGTGGTGAGCGGTGCTTGAGAGTCTCAATTGACGAGAATTCAAAAGGTTATCCTTGCTTTTTTGTCTTCTCGTCAATGATGTCAGATTGATGTTAAAAGGATTTACTCTTTGATCGAATATTCAATAATAGAACATAAATCCTTGAAATCAATTGTCAAAACCACATTATTTGCATGTTCTTCTACTGTATCATTGTCAGGGGAATCGTTAAAAACGAAAGTAAAATGACCCTGCCGCTTTGTAAGCAGATATCGCTCGAAACGGTCTCTGATATCTGAAATGCGCTCTTTGTCAGAACGCCTGTCAGTAATCTGAATAACTTCGCCTGTTTTGTACTTGATATGATATTTTACTTTTTTCATACTGGTTACGCTTTACCAGTTACTTGATTATTTCAACAATTCAGAAGACAAAAAAATGGCTCTTATCCTCGCGATGAATTGATAATTTTTTAAATAACAAAACCATAAACAGTTTAATCGACTTGATCGGAACATATACGCAGAGCGCTTCGACGAACGATTTTACTTTTCGTTCAATAGTGATAAATGATGTCAAGTACTTCTGCGTAATTACTCTGCCTCACTCAAAATCGACACGGTTACATATACGGTGCAAAGATAAAGTACCTTACTTTCTCACGCTAATATAGTCATACGAACTGAAAATGCCTAAAAAATATTCACAATATGCGTATAAAACTTCAAGTGTTAACATCATGCATAAAGTATCTTGTAAGAATAAATTCCCTTCGCATGCTGTACGGCGTTATTACTGTGTCTTTGTATGTATAAATTATGTAATAAGATAATAGAATAAAAAAACACACAATTGCTATATCCAATAGCTATGTGACCCTTTTCAAAACGCTAAAGAATTCGTTAATGATTGCTCACTAATTTGATCTTGTGATTTGAGGTGAACACGAGGGAAATGCTTTAAAAACATGCGGACAGCCTTTTTCATCGGGGGTACCTGATGCATGTACTCAGATATTTTGCCGAACCGTTTTCAGTCGAGACAAATGAATGGTGATAAATGAAAGAAGAATTACTTTTTAAGCATCAAAATCTAATAAAAGTTATATTTTTTGCGCATGAAGCTGCTTCTATTCAGCATGGTCTAATCCATCAATATCAAAAACGAAACGGTGTTTCGACCGAACCCTCGCAGATCGAATACCAGAAGATTGAAAGCTGTTCAGTCGAAACCCCCGGCTTTTCAGTCAAACATCAGCCGCAATACTTCGTCTGACTCAGCCTCATTCATACTGATCCGGCTCCGATGTGCCATTTCCTTTTGATGCCGGTGGATACGGGTTGTCGTAACCGGGCCAGGAGAGTGACCAGACAAAAGCGCCGATCCATCCGATGCCCGTCCAGCCGAGCAGAATATTGAGGGCAATGATGGCCGGAAAACTGCGATGCTTGCGGGACCAGGCGATAAGCGATGGCACGAAATAGAAGGCCCAGCCAAAGACGTTGAGCAGGATAAACGGCACCGACGAAGAGGTAGACCAGACCCAGGAGCGTATCAATTCTTGTTCCATAACGTTAAGTTCTTGTGTTCTTGAAAATTCCTCTGCTCTTTTGACGCCGTGTTTTTCGTTTTTCTTCGCTAAGGACTTCAAAAATCTGCCAAATCCGATCACAGCCAGTCGCGCATCGATTCTGAACGACGCTAACGCATTGTACAGTTTGGCGAAAATACACAGGCATTGCCGTGATCTCCATCGACATCCATAAAAAAGAGCTGTAAAAAAGCCTTGGATCTGAAAACCTTTATTGGGCCTGTGTTTTGTATCCAATCCCAGAAAAAATACATTGCACTGTTACCGTGATTTCCAATCCAGCGATCCGAATCCAATGAGCAGGCTTTTTGTGAACAACCGCCTCAAGCGGCGTATCGTTGTCTTGACGTATCTCGCCCTGCGCAAGAGCCGGTATTTTAAGGGTACGTCGCAAGAGTTCGTTCGCATGACCTGGGCGTCGTTTCTGGCCCAGCTCAACCTCAATCAGGATATTCCGTTTCTGCTCGTGGCTGTGTTCGTTGGACTCGTCACGGGTCTGGTCGCCATCGTGTTCCACGACGCCATCAAGTTTATCAGTTCTTACCTTTTTTACGGCACGACCGCTCTCGGGCTGCCGACCCTGAACAACTATCTGAGGTTATTGCTGCTTCCGCTGATACCGGCCTTCGGCGGCCTTATTGTCGGGCTGTACAATGCCTTTGTCGTCAAGGCGAAGCCGGAACACGGGTTGCCGTCGGTCATCAAGGCGGTGGCTCAGAAAAATGGCAAGATTCCCGTCAAAAACTGGATGCACAAAACCTTCACTTCGGTGGTGAGTATCGGCACCGGCGGGGGCGCGGGACGGGAAGCGCCGATAGCGCAGGTGGGGGCTTCCATCGGCTCGACCGTCGCGCAGTCGCTCAATTTTTCGCCAGGCAGGACCCGGACATTGCTTGGTTGCGGCACGGCTGCGGGGCTTGCCGCGGTGTTCAACGCACCAATCGGCGGTGTGATGTTCGCCGTCGAGGTGATTCTCGGCGATTTCAGCGTCCGCACCTTCAGCCCCATCGTGGTGGCTGCCGTGGTGGGTACGGTGCTGTCGCGAAGTTATCTCGGCAACTATCCCACTTTTCTGGTGACGAAATACAGCCTCGTCTCCAATGTCGAGCTTGCTTTTTACTTCACTCTTGGCGTGCTTGCCGGACTTTCTGCGGCGTTGTTTATCAGGATGTTTTACGCCATCGAAGCGCAGTTGAAAAAGATCGAGCAGCACTTCCGTATTCCCGCGTGGGCAATGCCAGCGTTTGGCGGCCTTTTGTGCGGCCTTGTGAGCATGTGGGTTCCGGAGCTGTACGGCTTTAGCTACGAGGCGATCAACAACGCGCTGGCGGGCAGGGAGAGCTGGACGAACATGGTCGCCATCTATTTTCTCAAGCCGGTGGTGGCGGCCTTCACGGTCGGTTCCGGCGGGTCGGGTGGTATGTTCGCCCCGTCGATGAAGATGGGCGCGATGCTCGGCGGCATGTTCGGCAAGGTCGTCAATGACTTTTTTCCGTCGATCACCGCCGCGTCGGGAGCCTACGCGCTGGTCGGCATGGGGGCGGTGACGGCGGGCATCATGCGTGCGCCGCTGACGGTGATCCTGATCCTGTTCGAAGTGACCGGTCAGTACGAGATCGTGCTGCCGATCATGTTCGCGGCGGTTACGTCAGCGCTGGTGGCGCGGATGGCGTATCCATACACCATGGAGACCTACGTGCTCGAAAAGGAGAACGTGCGCGTCGGCTTCGGCATCGTGCTCACCATCGCCGGAAATATCAGCGTGCTCGACATCATGCAGCGCAAGTTCGCCCGGTTTTTCAACACCACCGAGGTTGAGGCGATCATCGACGCCTTTCACAACACCCGGGACTCTCACTTTTTCGTCACGACGCCCGACGGCGTATTCATCGGCATCATCGGACTCGACGAGATGAGCCTCGTCTTGAAGGAGGGCGCTTTTCCCGCCATGATCGCCGACGATCTGGTCAAGAAAAATGTCACCATGCTCTACGATACCTCGAAGCTCGACGAAGCGCTCAAAATCTTTGAAATCTCCGAATACTCGACTCTTCCGGTCGTCGAGCACAATACCGGCAAGCTGCTCGGCATTCTCAAACAGGACGAGGCGTTCTCCTACTATCGCAAGCAGATGAACCTCATCGGCGAGGAAAGTGGCGAGCCTGTCGCTCACAAAGCGGCGTCACGGCCTCATTGATGCAACACGCTGCCGCTATGGTTGTTACAACAGCAACAAGCCGCTTGCATTTACGGCGGTCCATGCCTATGATTATAAGGCTTGCTTTCCGAAGCGGCATTGACCCCGGAAAACCGACGGAGCGACCTGGCCTTCATTCATCACGATGGAGACGGCTCATGACCAGTTACAACCCGAAACATTTCGCGCCAAACCTGCTCGACCTCGTCGCGGAGGGGGAGGGTTTACGTATCGAGTTCAAGCGGCTCATCCACTCCGCGCCCAAAATCGCCCACTCGATCACGGCATTCGCCAATACATCAGGCGGCGTAATCCTTATTGGCGTTGACGATGACCGGCGTATCGTGGGCATCCACAGCGAGAAGGAGACGTTGCAGATCATCGACGAGGCGATGCGCTTCCATATCGAGCCGAGGCCGCGCATCGAGGTGCGCGTCGAGGAGTTCAAGCGCCGCATGGTGCTGCTCGTCGAGATTCCGCAAAGCCCGGAACGCCCCCATTTTCATGTCGAGCGCGTCATCCGGCGCGACACCGGCAGGCGGAGCGTGGAGCGGCGGGTCTTCATCCGCGACGGCAGCCACAACAAGGCCGCTTCGGAAGATCGTATCGAGCTCTTGCTCTCGTCCAGGGAGCCGGTACGGATTTCATTCACCGACCGCGAACGCCGTCTGCTCGACTGGCTGGACGAGCACGACCGGATCACGGCGGAAGCGTTCGCCGAGAACGCGGGCATTCCGGTTCGGGAGGCGCGGCGCATTCTTGTTTCGCTGGTCAGATCGGGCGCGTTGCGTCTCGAATCGATCAACGGCAACAGCTTTTACGTCCTCGCTTTACGCTGATCGTCGCCTGACTGCGCTGCTGCACCGCCTACATTTATGTATTATTATTTTAGGAAATCATCTTAAATAACCGTATTTATTTAAGTAGCCACTCATCTGGTTCGACTCAGCCTGCAACATCTTTTCTTACCGGCCATGACCCGACTGTTCGATCACTACAACCCGCAATCCGAGCGCTTTTTCGACGAGGTCATCGCCTGTGACGGGGCGCAACGCTCTCACTATGAAATCATGATGCAGCGCTTCAACCAGTTTTCCTCAGCGGACATACGGGCGCGACGCGAGCTGGTGAACATCTTTTTCCGCAATCAGGGGATCACCTTTACCGTCTACGGGGTTGATGAGGGGATCGAGCGTATTTTTCCCTTCGACCTGATTCCGAGAATCATTCCATCATCTGAGTGGGCGATGATCGAGCGCGGGCTTATCCAGCGTATCACGGCGCTCAACGAGTTTCTGGCCGACATTTACCACAAGCAGCAGATTCTGCGCGACAAGGTCGTGCCCGCCGACCTGGTGCTTGGCAGCAAGCACTTCCGGCGCGAGTTCATCGGCGTGCGCCCGCCCCTTGGCATCTACATCCACGTCACTGGCAGCGACCTCATCCGCGATGGCGAAGGGCGTTATCTCGTGCTCGAAGACAACCTGCGCACTCCGAGCGGCGTTTCGTACATGCTGCAGAACCGCATCGCCATGAAGCGCGCCTTCCCGGTGCTCTTCGACCGCTACACCGTTCGCCCGGTCGAGAACTATCCGCAGCAGTTGCTTCGGACGCTTCAGGAGATCAGCCCGTCCCCGAAGCCCGATCCCAAAGTGGTGGTGCTCACGCCGGGCATTTACAACTCCGCCTACTTCGAGCACAGCTTCCTCGCCCAGCAGATGGGGGTGCAGCTCACCGAGGGACGCGATCTGGTGGTCAACAACAACAAGGTCTACACCCGGACGACGAGGGGATTGCAGATCGTTGACGTCATTTACCGCCGCGTGGATGACGAGTTCATCGATCCGCTCGTCTTCCGGCCCGACTCGGTGCTCGGTGTGGCGGGCCTCATCAACGCCTACCGCAAAGGCAACGTCACGCTCGCCAATGCCATCGGCACCGGCGTGGCGGACGACAAGGTGATCTACAGCTTCGTGCCCGACATCATCCGCTACTATCTGAACGAGGAGCCGATTCTCGACAACGTGGAGACCTGGCTCGCCAGCAATCCGAAGCACTTGAAGCATATCCTCGAAAACCTCGACAAGCTCGTCGTCAAGGCGGCCAACGAGTCGGGCGGATACGGGATGCTGGTCGGCCCGGAATCGACGCCGGAACAGCGCGAGCTTTTCGCCGAGAAGATCGTGGAGAATCCCCGGAACTACATCGCCCAGCCGACCATCTCGCTGTCGCGCCATCCGAGCTTTTTCAACGACACGGAACTTGCGCCGTGCCATATCGACCTGCGCCCCTACGTGCTGTACGGCAAATCGGTCTCCATTGTGCCCGGTGGCCTGACGCGGGTGGCGCTCAAGCGCGGCTCGCTCGTGGTCAACTCCTCCCAGGGGGGCGGAAGCAAGGACACCTGGGTCATCGATAACCTTTAACGAATGAATTGTCAATGCTGAGTCGTGTCGCCGAATCGCTGTTCTGGATGAGCCGCTACTTTGAACGTGCGGAGAACACCGCACGTTTTCTCGACGTCAATTTCAATCTGTTGCTCGACCTGAACAGCATCACGCCGGTCGATCATCCGAACTACTGGAAGCCGCTGATCATGGTCATGGCCGATCCGGAGCATTTCAGGAGCCTGTACCAGGAGTACGACGCGCACTCGGTGACCGACTATCTGGTGTTCAACCGCAAGAACAGCAGTTCGATTCTCTCATCGATCAGCATGGCGCGTGAGAACGCCCGAAGCATTATCGAGAGTATTTCGAGCGAGATGTGGGAGCAGCTCAACAACCTCTACCACTTCCTGCAAAGCGTTTCGCCGCAGCAGGTGCACAGCGATCCCTACAGCTTTTACAAGGAGATCAAAAACGCCTCGCACCTTTTCCAGGGGATCACCGATAACACATTCTCGCACAACGAGGGTTGGGCCTTCGTGCAGATCGGCAAGTACCTGGAGCGGGCCGACAACTCCGCAAGGCTCATCGACGTGAAGTATCACATGCTCACCACCAGCCCGGCGAGGCACTCCGATCTTGTCAGCGGTTCGGTGGACATCATCCAGTGGATGGCTGTGCTGAAAAGTTGCAGCGCTCTCGAAGCGTTCCGGAAGGTCTATCTTTCGAAAATCGATCCCGACAACATCCTGAGCTTTCTGATTCTCGACCGGAGCTTTCCGCGCAGCATCTCCTTTTCGATATGCGCCGCGCAGGAGGCGTTGTGGCGTATTTCGGGCAGTTCGTCACATCGCTACGCCAACAACGTAGACCGGCTCATCGGCAAGATGGAGGCGGAGATGAGTTACACGACGGTCGAGGAGATTCTCCAGCAGGGGGTGCGCCCGTTTCTCGAAGAGATCGAACAGGGGCTGGCCAAAATCGGCGAGCAGCTCCATCTGCTCTATTTCGCCTATCACACCCCGAAAATCGAACCGGCGGATATAGCCGAAGCGCTTCCGTTCACCGGTCTCGACGGGCGGCGGGCCAACTGGAGCCAGTCACAGCAACAGCAGCAGCAATAACGTTTCATCGACTCTGTCAACCGGGAACCCTTTCAGCGCATGATCCTCAAAGTCGAACATTCGACGCTTTTCGAGTACGAAGAGCCGATCTACGAAACCGCCACCGAAGTGCGCCTGCATCCGGCAAGCGATACCGGCACGCAGCAGTGCGCCAACTTCAGCCTTCAGATTACGCCACCAGCGACGATCTTCGATTACACCGATTTTTACGGCAACCGGGTGCACCACTTCAACATCCTGCAAAGCCACAAGCGGGTGCATATCGTCGCCACCTCGGTGGTCGAGACCGCCGCGCAGCCGGAGACCGGTCCCTTCACGGAGGATGAAATCCTGCTGCTCGACCTGCTCGCCGAAAGCCGCTACGTCCATTTCGACCCGGCGATCCAGGCACTTGCCGACCGTTTCAGAGGCATCGACGAGCCATACAACCAGGCCACAGAGATCTGCCGGTATATCAATGACTCGTTCCGCTACGAGCCGGGCGTTACCGACGTGCACAGCACCAGCGCGGTCGTTATGGCGCTCGGGCGCGGTGTCTGCCAGGATTTCGCCCACATCATGCTAGCCACCTGCCGTACTCTCGGCCTTCCGGCTCGCTATGTCAGCGGCTATCTCTACGGCGGCGGAAGCACGCCGGAGGGGCGGGACGAGGCGAGCCACGCCTGGTGCGAGGTGTGGTGCGGCGCGGAAAAAGGGTGGACGGGATTCGATCCGACGCACAAAACGCTTGTGGTGGACGACCGGTACATCAAGATCGGCACGGGGCGGGATTACGGCGACGTACCGCCGGTGCGAGGCACCTACAAAGGGGCGTCATCCGAAAAGCTCAGCGTCTCGGTGAGGGTCAGCGCGCTGGAGCGCGACAGCGAAGCATCGGAGTTACGGCAGCGCAAACGGCTCTGAGGTTTCGGCAATGTAACCGTATCATGAGACCTCGGCGGGAGAGCATCAGACCACTTCGAGGGTTTCACGCACCTTATCGGCCAGCGCCTTGAAGGTGAAAGGCTTGCGGATGACGTTGACCAGCGGGTTTTCCACGCCGTGACTGGCAACAATGTCCGCCGAGTATCCCGACATGAAGAGCACCCTGAAGCCGGGACTGATCGTAGAAAGTTTTGAGGAGAGTTCGGTGCCGTTCATCTCCGGCATGACCACGTCGGTCAGCAAGAGATCGATCTTGCCGCTGTTCGCTTCGGCAAGCACAATCGCCTCGGACGGGCAATGGGCCGCATACACCGTGAAACCGGACTTTTCGAGCATCATCTGGCAAAGATTGAGTATCTCTGGCTCATCCTCGACAACCAGAATCGTCGTCCGGTCGCCATTGCACGTTATCGCGCCAATCTCCTGTTTAGTTTTATGGAGTGGCAGATAGATCTGGAAAGAGCTGCCCTTGCCCTCTTTGCTCTCGAAATCGACGAAACCCCTGTTCTGCTTGACGATGCCATAGACCGACGACAGTCCGAGACCTGTACCCTTGCCCAGTTCCTTGGTGGTGAAAAACGGCTCGAAGACGTGCGGCTTGTGCTTGTCGGCGATTCCCTGCCCGCTGTCGGTCACGGAGAGCATGGCATACTCGCCATCAAGCCGGAAGTTGCCGTCAGCGTTATGAGATGCGTCGATCTTGATGCGCTTGGCGCTGATAACAATTTTGCCGTAACCGTTCATAGCGTCACGGGCATTGAAGCAAAGACTCATCAAAATCTGGTCGAGCTGCGATGGATCGATATGCAGCTTGCACTCCTTGCCAGAGGGCTGCCAGTCGATGATGATCTTATCCCCGGTCACCCGTTGCAGAATCGGCAGCGATTCGGTGATGGCCTCGTCGATGTCGATAACTCTTGGCATGGTGGTCTGCTTCCGGGCGAAGGCGAGCAACTGGCTGGTTATCTCCGCCGAACGCTCGGCTGCATGGTAGATCTCCTGCAGATTCTCCTCAACCGACGGTTCCAGGTCATCATTGGTCAGCGCCAGTTCAGCATTGCCGAGAATGACCCCAAGCATGTTGTTGAAGTCATGAGCTATGCCGCCAGCGAGCTGGCCGATCAGCTCCATCTTCTGGATTTGCAGCAGAATCGACTGGTTGCGCATTTCGACCAGCGCCGCTCTTTTCCGTATGACGATATCCCAGGCGAGATTGGTCAGCGTAGCGACCCAATGGACATCATCCTCAGTGTATTCAGAGGGCTTGTTGAATAACAGCAAAGCGGCCACCACTTTGCCGCTTTCGAGAATCGGCACGCAAAGAGTGCGGGAAACTTCTGGATGGCCAGGTGGAAAACAGGCATGACCCGAATCGGCATAATCGTTGACAATATGGACGCGCCCGGTGTCGATAGCCTTCTTCATGAAGGGTTTCACATCGAACGGATGATGCACGCCGAGCATGCTCATCGTTTGCATCTGTTCACGCACGTGAGCCGACCAGATAGAGCCAGACTTGTTGCCGGAATCGCCATACAGGAAATAGATGAACCCGAACCGGCTGTCGGTAAGCTCTTCAGCTTCGTCGAGCGCATGCTGCAATATCTCCTCTATCGAGTTCTGCTCGGCCTGTTGCAACAGCGCTAGGCGGAATTCGCTCAGCGATTCAAGCCTTTTGCGCTGGGTGAGATCATAAAGCACGCCCATGACGCCTTCGGTTCTGCTGTCATGATAACGCTGAAGTTTCAAGTCAACGCAACAGCTCGAACCATTTTTCTTTCGAATCGTGATCTCATGCGTTCTGATCGTCGTGAGGCGAGAACTCACCTCCTCAAACATAGAGAGAGCCTTTCCGCCTGGCGCTGTTTCATCGCAGCATTGGGTAAACTTTTTACCCACGCACTCCGGCAAAGAGTAGCCGGATATTTTTTCAAAAGCGGGCGAGACGTACACGATAACGCCATCGGAACCGGTAATGAAAACCGGTGAATCGACCTGCTCGAACATCGAGCGATAGCGCTGCTCGCTATGCATCATCGCCATTCCGCCCTTTTTCAGGCGCGTAATATCGATACCGGTGCCTGTTATGAAATAACGCCCATTGTGCTCATAACGGTTTGCGAGGAGCAGAAACCAGCGGTATGCCGGGCCGCCTCTGAGCAGGATTCTGACTTCGGCGCTCTCTTCGACGCCTAGCCGCAGAATATTGTTCATGCGTTGAGCGACGAGCGGACGATCTTCAGGGTGAATCTGCTCGAGAAAATCGATCGAAGCAGCCTCTTCCTGGGACTTGCCGACGATCCGGTCACTAAACCAGGGGCTCCACCGCACGAGTTGTCCGGCGTCATCCACCAGATACATGGATTCTGGCAGCATGTCAGCGATATGAGGGGATACGAAGTCGAAGGATATTTCTGAAGTTGAAAATCCTGACGCTCCGCTTTGGATATTCTCTGGCATGTACAAGGTTATTCTATGAATCGATAATGAGTGTAAAATACGCTTTTAGTATATCATTTTACATAAAAGAATCATTTTGTATAGATTATTTATTACTCCATTGCAGTATAGGTTAACTTACAATTTTTTCAATCACCTCAAAATATCATTCCGTTTTTTTCTTCAGAATTCACTTCAAAACAACAAGGTCAGGCGATTTTTTTTTCTGGCTTCCGTTCCCTACCTTCAGGCATCGATCTTTTCAATCAATTCGGCTCCCGTTATCGGCGCAGCGACATGAAATTCTCAGTTCTCTCGACAGACCGCCATTCGGCAGCTCGTTGCGGCCTGCTTTCGACCGCGCACGGTGACATTCCGACTCCGATCTTCATGCCGGTCGGCACGCGGGCGAGCGTCAAATCGATCGAGCCGGAGGAGCTGAAAGCGCTCGACGCAAAAATAATCCTCGCCAACACTTACCACCTCTACCTCAAGCCGGGCAATGACATCCTGTTCAAGGCGGGCGGTATCCACCGCTTCATGAACTGGGACGGCCCGCTGTTGACGGATAGCGGCGGCTACCAGGTCTATTCGCTCTCCGACCTGCGCAAAATCAGCGAGGAGGGAGTGATGTTCAAGTCGCACCTCGACGGCTCGAAGCTGCATTTCACGCCGGAAAATGTGGTCGATACGCAGCGAATCATCGGCAGTGACATCATGATGCCGCTCGACGAGTGCCCACCGTGGCCTGCCGAAAAAGAGTACGTAAAAAAGTCTGGCGAACTGACATTACGCTGGGCGGAACGGGCCAGAAAACACTTCATCGCCACCCATCCGCACTACGGCTGCGAGCAGTTCCAGTTCGGCATCACGCAGGGCGGCACGTTCGAGGATCTGCGGGCGCATTCGAGCCAGATGCTTGTCGATATGGATTTCGACGGCTACGCGGTGGGCGGCATGGCGGTGGGGGAGCCAGCCGAAGAGATGTACCGGATGCTCGACCTGTCGCACACGCTCCTGCCTGAATCGAAGCCGCGCTACCTGATGGGGGTCGGTACGCCCTCGAACATCCTCAACGCCATCGAACGTGGCATCGACATGTTCGACTGCGTCATCCCGACTCGCGAGGGGCGCAACGGTCGCGTCTACACCCGCAAGGGGACGATCAACCTGCGAGCGGGCAAGTACGCCGACGACTTCCGCCCCATCGACGAGGGGTTCGACAACCACGTCTGCCGCAACTACAGCCGGGCCTACATTCGCCACCTGCTCAACGTCGGCGAGATTCTCGGCCTCAAGCTCTGCACGATGCACAATCTCTCGTTCTACCTCTGGCTCACCTCGACGGCGCGGCAGCACATCCAGGCGGGCACCTTCACCGACTGGAAAGAGTCGTTTCTGATGGAGTTCAATGGCAATGACAAAGGCTGAAGCCGGACGGAAACCGGCGATCTTTCTGCTCAGCCTCGGCTGCTCGAAGAACACCGTGGACAGCGAGCGGCTCATGGCGCAGGCGGTCGCCTCGGGCCTCGCCTTCACCGACGACGCTGACGAGGCCGACATCATCCTCATCAACACCTGCGGCTTCATCGAGGACGCCAAGCAGGAGTCGATCGACGAAACCCTCGCCGCCATCGGAAAGAAGGAGGAGGGCAGAGTTCGTGAGGTTTACGTCATGGGCTGCCTTGTCGAGCTTTACCGCAAGGAGCTGGCCGACGAGATGCCGGAGATTGACGGCTTTTTCGGTACCCGCGAACTGCCGGAAGTGCTCGCGGCCATCGGCGCGAAGTACCGCGAGGAGCTCTTCGACCGGCGCGAACTGCTCACGCCGCCGCACTACGCCTTCCTTAAAATCTCCGAAGGGTGCAGCCGCTGCTGCTCCTTCTGCTCCATCCCGAAGATTCGCGGCCCCTACCTCAGCCAGCCGAAGGAGCAGCTCCTGCGCGAAGCCGCGCTCTTGCAACAGCAGGGCGTCCGCGAGCTGAACCTCATCGCCCAGGACATCAGCCTCTACGGCTACGACCTCTACGGGAAATCCGCGCTCAACGACCTGACGCTCCGCCTCTCAGACATGGGCTTCGACTGGATCCGGCTGCTCTACGCCTACCCGCTCAACTTCCCGCTGGAGGTGATCGACACCATGCGCGACCGACGTAACCTCTGCAACTACATCGACATGCCGTTGCAGCACATCAACGACCGCATCCTCCGCTCGATGCAACGCGGCATCGGACGCAACGAAACCATCCATCTCATCGACGAGATTCGCAGCCGTAACCCCGAAATCCGCCTCCGCACCACCATGATCGCGGGCTACCCCGGCGAAACCCGCGAGGAGTTCGAAGAGTTGCTCGACTTCGTGCGCCAGACCCGCTTCGACCGCCTCGGCTGCTTCCCCTACCGCCACGAAGAGCACGCCCCAGCCTACGCACTGGAAGACACGGTGAGCGATGAGGAAAAGGAAGCGCGAGTCGCCGAACTGATGGAGCTACAAGAAGGAATATCGGCCAGCCTCAACCGTAAACTCGAAGGCAAGACGCTGAAGGTGCTGATCGACCGCATCGAAGAAGGAGTCGCCTACGCCCGAACCGAATACGACGCGCCGGAAGTCGACAACGACGTAATTATCGAGATTGGGGATGAGAAGGTTCAGGAAGGTGAATTCCGCCAGGTTATCGTTGAGGATTCGACGGCTTACGAATTGTTTGGAAGGATTAACGAGGGGTGAGTGCATGGAAATCTGTGAGTAGCGGGAAAATCGCAAGTCTGCATGACTTATAAAGGAGGTTCACACGACTATTGGTTATGTCTACTTTTTGAGGAAAGCAAAATTGGTTTTTTCCAGCCTTGATCCAAAGCTCAATGTCAAGCTCATCTGGGATTGGGTGATCTATTGCTTCGTTCAATACCCCGCATAGATCGAAGTGGACCCCAGGCATCAGACAGAATCGGGTCGAGTTTAAGCTGGTAACTCGCTGTTGTTCATGCAGCAGATTGATGCTGCGCTGTAACCTCTGACGACCCATCAGAGGATTTCTTTTGAGAGAACTTGTCGACGATGCATGCACCACCACCCGTCGCGCTTTCATACACCTCATCCGGAGTTTTGTACCCCAGCG
>JAAXWU010000062.1 GCA_013334855.1 Chlorobaculum sp.
GCTTCGAAGAGCGCTGAATCCGGCGTCCGCGATCAGCGATTACCGGAAAACCACGCAGGCACGAAACGCCACGCATGGCGCATCTCGCGGTCGTGCGCGACATAATCGGGATCGTACCGCTCGACCGCCTCCCAGTACCGGGCGGAGTGATTCATGTGAACGGTGTGGCACAGCTCGTGAATCATGATGTAGCGCACGAGCAGCGGCGGCAGAAAGAGCAGCTTGAGATTGAGATTGATGTTGCCTCGCGTCGAGCAACTCCCCCACCGGCTCCGCTGCTTTCTCACCGAAACCCCGGAAACCTTGAAGCCGTTGATCGAGGCGAGCCTCATGAGTTGAGACTCGAACCGCAGCTTCGCCCGCCGCTTGAGCCACTGTTCGAGAGAGGCCAGGCACAAGGCGTGATCGCTGACCGCGCCCGAAAGCTCCAGCTCACCCAGGCCAAGCTCGGTGATCTTGACGCTCTCCCGACACTCCTCCCGATAGCCAACCCGCCACGTCTCGCCGATACCGCAGAGCTCGATCACCTCGGGCAACGCCACCCGGGTCTGCCCGAAGTCGGCTAAGCGGTGTTTGGCGAAGGTACTCTGCACTTTGAGAATCCACGCCATCTTGCTCTCGACCACGACCGGCACGCGCTGCAAATCGAATCCAGTCGGCACGACCACGGTGAGTCCCTCTTCGGGAGACATCTTCAGGCGGGTATGGCGCGCCCGGCGGCTCACCTTGACGGTGTAGTGAATGCCGGATGAGTTACCTCTGAAGGATTGAGTGGACATACGAATCCGGGATGCGATGAGAATTGCTGGAATAGTGTAGAAGTATAGTCAGCCGGGAGTCATAAAAAAAGCGGATATCCCCAGCTTCACGGCGCTCATGCTGTAGCTGTCCGACAGCATAAGACCGGGAGTCCTGCATTGCACAGGGAAGGGCTGAACGGGGATATCCGGGAAACGAGAGTTTATGAAAGCGCTTGCTTCAGATCGGCGACAAGATCGTCAGGATCTTCGATGCCGACCGACAGACGGATCACCGAATCGGTGATCCCCGCCGCCAACCTGTGTTCGTTCGCCATCGAGGCGTGGCTCATGGTCGCCGGATGCTCGATGAGCGACTCGACCCCGCCGAGGCTTTCGGCAAGAGCAAAAATCCGCGTACTTCGCAAAACATGCTCGACCTCCGCCTGCCCGCCGTCAAGCTCGAACGACACCATGCCGCCAAAGCCGCGCTGCTGGCGTTTGGCAAGCTCGTGCTGCGGATGGCTTTCGAGGCCGGGATAGAAGACGCGCTTCACCTTCGGGTGGGCGTCGAGAAACTCCGCCACTATCCGCGCATTGCGCTCGTGCTCCTTCATCCGCGGCACGAGGGTCTTGATGCCGCGCAGCACCAGCCAGCAATCGAACGGCTGGGCGCAAGTGCCGAGGGCATTGACAAGGAACTTCACCCGCTGGTCGAGTTCGGGACTATTGGAGAGAATCGCCCCGCCCACCACATCGGAGTGCCCGTTGAGATACTTGGTGGTCGAGTGGATGACAATATCCGCCCCGAGTTTGAAGGGCTGCTGGAGATAAGGGGACAAAAAAGTGTTGTCCACAATCGAGAGCAATCCCCGCTCCTTCGCAAAGGCAGTGACGGCCTCAATATCGACAAGGTTCAGGAGCGGGTTGGATGGCGTTTCGATCCAGACCGCTCTTGTGTTTGCATTGACATACGCTTCGATGCCGTCGAGATTCCGCAGATTGATGAAGTGGACGCGGATGTTGAAATGCTCGGCAAAAGTGCTGAGCAACCTCGCCGTGCCGCCGTAGCAATCATCGGTGCAGATGATCTCGTCGCCGCTCTGGAACAGATTCATCGTGGTAGCCACGGCGGCCATGCCGGTCGTGACGGCAACCGCGCTGGAGCACCCTTCGAGGGCGGCCAGGCTGTCTTCGAGCGCCTTTCTGGTCGGATTGCCGCTTCGGGTATAATCGAAGCCGCGATGCTTGCCGATATCTTCGAAAACAAAGGTCGAACTTTGATAAATCGGCGTCATGATGGCGCCATACGCTTTATCCGGAGCCACTCCGGCATGGATAGTGTCGGTCTGAAAACTCATGAAGGCAGTGCTTTTACTGATTTTTTATCGATGATGATCCAGATGCCGCTCTGAACAAAAACTGGATTGATGGGCAACTTTTTGGAAATGTAATTAACGATTGTTAATTTCAAAAAAAGAAAATCGCCCTTTTTTGACGTACAGCGTATAAACTCGCGTTACTTCATGAATTCTAACTTTTGATACCATGTCTACACACCACGCCAGCAACGGAATCCCGATGCCCATCGTCAGCCTCAACCGGAGCGTGCTCCTCTCCGGCATCGTGCTCGGCCTCATCCTCCAGCAGCCGCTTTTCACGACCGCGCTCTTCCTCGTCGTGCTTCCGGCGGTGCTCTGGGGCCAGAAAGCGAGCCTGATCTTCATGATCGGCTCTCGCCTGTTCAAAAAGCAGAACCTGACCGCCACGACCGAAAGCCCGATTCTGATGCGTTTCAACAACTCGATTGCCGTCATCATGCTCGGCACGGCGCAAGTCGCGTTTCTGTTCGACGCCACGCTGACCGGATGGATCATCTCCGGCATGGTCGCCGTCGCGGCCTTCGTGGCGCTCTGCGGCTTCTGCTTCGGCTGCTTCCTCTATTTCCAGTTCAACCTGCAGCGCTACCGTCTGTTCGGCAGCAAGAGCAATTCAAGCGTGAATAGCTTGCAGGTCGAGCATTGAGTGATGGCAAACGTGATCCGACCGGGTAGCTGGTTGGGTCACGTTCCGAGATTCTGAAAGTATCCTTTCTCCGATACGACGCCCCCTGACAATCCATCCCGAAAATTCAAACCATGCACCGCCCTTCCGCATCCTCATCCACTGAACCATCGTCGAACAAGCACAGCGAGACGGACAAAAGCACGATTCTTATTGCAGACAGCCAGTACCTCACGACCGCCGCACTGAGTTCGCTGCTGCTTGAAAAGGGGTACGCGGTGGAGTCGGCAGGATCGCGGCATGAGCTGATCGGAATGCTGAAAAGCCACGAAGTATCGCTGCTCGTAACCGATTATATCCTTTACGATTACCGTTCGATCAACGATCTGAAGGAGATCGCCGCCAGCCAACCGGATGTCCCGGTGCTGGTGATTTGCAACTCGATCAATCCGATGCAGATTCGCGAGCTTGACCTTGCCGGAATTCGAAATATCGCGCTCAAAACCGACGACCGGACGGAGCTGCTGCACGCCATCGCGACGGCGCTGAAAAAGAAAAAAGCCTACACCGGCAGCGTGCTCGACATTCTGCTCAAACAGGATGGCCCCGCGCAGGAGGCCAATCTCCTGACCAGCTCCGAAATCGAGATCGTCCGGCTGATCTCCTCCGGCCTCTCCACCAAGGAGATCGCAGTAAAAAAACACATCAGCTTCCATACCGTCATGACCCATCGCAAAAACATCTTCCGCAAGCTCGGCGTATCGAGCAGCCAGGAGATGATGCTCTACGCCATCAAAGCCGGACTGATCGACAACATCGAATACCACATCTGACATACTGACAAATCAATGGTAAAATTGCCCAGTGTCATTTGTCATTGCGAGCCGCCCGTATCCGGTCGGATACCGCACACAAACCATGAACGAAGTATTCAATGGGGATGGATCGCCACGTCCCGACAAGTCGAGACTCGCGATGACGAGGGAGTGCTTGTGGGTTCTGATTGCATATCAATGTTTTTTTTCGTCATTGCGAACCGCAAAGCGGCGCGGCAATCCATACGATTTCAGCGCGATGGCGAAAGGAATTGATCGTTATGTCCCGACAAGTCGGGACTCGCGATGACGGCGGCTGACGGGAAGTTCATGGAAAGAAGCGAAGCAACGTGGCAATCCAGAGGTTTCTTGAGTGGTTTTACTCCACTTCGTTTTTGTATCCAAACGTAGCTATGCCGCTCCCCTACCATTTTTATGGTATGCAAAATACCGCATCGACGGGATTTCCCGTCCGGGGTGGCTTAACGATCTTAAGAGTAACCAACGAACGTTCACCAAATCATCTACACCTATGGCACGCATCTCCAAAAAACTCACCGACCTGATCGGCAACACTCCGCTGCTTGAGCTGGAGAACTTCGGACGTGAAAGCAACGCCCTTGGCACGATCATCGCCAAGCTCGAATACTTCAATCCGGGCGGCAGCGTCAAGGATCGCATCGGTTACGCCATGATCGAGGCCGCCGAGAAGGCGGGGCAGCTCGACGCCGATACAGTCATCATCGAGCCGACCAGCGGCAACACCGGCATCGCGCTTGCGTACATCGCCGCGGCGAGAGGCTACCGGCTGATTCTGACGATGCCGGAGACGATGAGCATCGAGCGGCGCAATCTGCTCCGGGCGCTCGGCGCGGAGCTGGTGCTGACCCCCGGCCCGGAGGGGATGGGAGGCGCGATCCGCAAGGCCGAAGAGCTGAAGGCGAGCCTGCCGAATGCGATCATTTTGCAGCAGTTCAAGAACCCGGCCAACCCGGAGATTCACCGCCGGACGACTGCCGAGGAGATATGGAACGACACCGACGGGCAGGTGGACATCTTCGTCTCGGGCATCGGCACCGGAGGCACCATCACCGGCGTGGGCGAGGTGCTCAAGGAGCGCAATCCGGCGATCCGCGTCGTGGCGGTAGAACCTACCGATTCGCCGGTCATTTCAGGCGGCAAGCCCGGCCCGCACAAGATTCAGGGCATCGGTGCGGGCTTCATCCCCGACATTCTGAATAAAGGCGTCATCGACGAAGTCATCACCGTCAGCAACGAGGAGGCCTTCCGCACCGGCCAGAAACTCGCCAAGACCGAGGGGCTGGTGACGGGCATCTCCTCCGGCGCGGCGGCCTGGGCGGCGTTGCAGCTCGCGCTGCGCCCGGAAAACGCGGGCAAGAAGATCGTCGTCATCCTGCCCGACACCGGCGAGCGCTATCTCTCGACGCTGCTCTACCAGTTCGAAAACGAACCGGTCACCATCTGACAAACTCAAACTTTTTTGACCACATCATCACCGATCATCATGGCAAATCCGAAACAATATCGTCCCGAAACCCTCGCCCTTCACGCCGGTCAAACCATCGACCCGACCATGTCGCGTGGCGTGCCGGTTTACCGCACCAGCTCGTATCTGTTTAAAAACACGGAACATGCGGCCAACCTTTTCGCGCTCAAGGAGCTGGGCAACATCTACACGCGCCTGATGAATCCGACCACGGATGTGCTCGAACAGCGCATCACGCAGCTCGAAGGAGGCGCGGCTTCGGTGGCGCTCGCCTCCGGCACCTCGGCGATCTTCTACGCCATCATCACGCTGGCCGAGGCGGGCGACAACATCGTCTCGGCCAACAACCTCTACGGCGGCACCTACACGCAGTTCGACGCCATTCTGCCCAAGCTCGGCATCACGGTGAAGTTCGTCGATCCGAAAGATCCGGCGAACTTCGAGAAGGCGATTGACGAGAAGACGCGGGCTGTGTTCATCGAGACCATAGGCAATCCGGTGCTCGACTACACCGACGTGCGCGCTGTGGCCGACGTGGCGCATCGCAACGGCCTGCCGCTCATCGTGGACGCCACCTTCACCACGCCCTACCTGCTCCGCACCATCGATCTTGGCGCCGACATCGTCGTCAACTCGCTCACCAAGTGGATCGGCGGCCACGGCGCGGGGCTTGGCGGGATCATCACCGACGCCGGGCGCTTCGACTGGAAAGCCGGACGCCATCCGCTCTTCACCGAACCGGACGCCAACTACCACGGCCTGCGCTGGGCGCTCGACCTGCCGGAGCCGCTCGCGCCCATCGCCTTCGCGCTCCGCGTACGCACCGTGCCGCTGAGGAACCTCGGCGCGGCAATCTCGCCCGACAACTCGTGGATCTTCATCCAGGGCGTCGAAACCCTGCCGGTGCGCATCGTACGCCACTCGGAAAACGCCCTGAAGGTGGCCGAACACCTGAAAAACCACCCGAAAATCGCCTGGGTGCGCTATCCCGGCCTGAAGGACGACCCGTCATACGCGCTCGCCTCGCGAGACCTGAAGCACGGCTTCGGCGGCATGGTGGTGTTCGGCGTGAAAGGCGGCTACGACGCGGCGGTGAAGATCATCGACACCATCGACCTCTTCTCGCACCTGGCCAACGTCGGCGACGCCAAGAGCCTGATCCTGCACCCGGCCAGCACCTCTCACAGCCAGATGACCGAGGAGCAGCGAGTCGCAAGCGGCCTGTCGTCAGACCTCATACGCCTCTCAATCGGCCTGGAGCACCCCGACGACCTCATCGCAGCGCTCGACGCCGCGCTGGCGGGGGTGTGATTTTTTTGTGGATGATAGACAGGAGACCGGCGAAAAATGCCGGTTTTCTCTTTGTGTAGAGGGATGTAAATGGGGACGATCCCATATGTGACAAGAGTCAGACATGACTCACCCCGTCTTCAAATCCCTCAACAGTCTATCAAATGCAGCTTTATACGCATCATGATCTTTCCAGCGGGAGAAATCACCGATATGACGCTGGCGCTTTACGTTACCAGCCCAACCCGCATTGCTGACCATGACGGCGTGATCCAGGCGAACGGGAAAAAGAATGTTCTTTTTCTCGATCCGTTCCCGGTCAAGGGCATGTTCTACCTCGTGCTCAACCCAATCACTCTCGACAGAGTGCTCGGAGAGAATCAAAAGAATCTTATCGTGAAATCTGATCGATTCATTGATCACTGGACGAATTTTATCACCAATCTTCATGTCATGTGGGGCAAACCAGCACCGAACACCAGCAGCCTGAAGATCGTTGTGAACCCGTTGAGCAAGTTCATCGTCCTTGTGACTGTAGCTAATAAAACAAGAATAGTATTTGATGCCCTTACCGGTTAGAGCGGGCAGGTATTCGATAAGATTATCAGGAACACCACACCCACGAAGAAAGACTTCTGGAATGTTCCCTTTTGAGCGATAAAGGGTTTGAATGTCAATGTAAGATGGACCATTGTGTTTAATTGTTTCAAGACCTTGAACAGTGGTAAGATCGATGTTTCCAAAAACGGTAAAGCCTAAAACAGAATCATTAAGATTGGCATTTTCAAGACAAGTATCCTCAATATGGGAGGCCTGAAGAATAGCCCCTTCAAGATGTGCGTTTTTCAGATTTGCATCCTTTAAATTAGCCAGTAAAAGGTTGGCTTCCTTAAGATTAGTATTCACCAGTCTAGCGTTTTCAAAATTGCATATCTGTATATCAGCATTTTCCAGATTTGCGCCATCTAATTTTGCAAATTGGAGATTTGATCCACGCAGATTGGCATTCTTCAGATAATATCCACTGAGATATTCAACACGCATTTAAGCCCAACTCAAATCTGGCATTATATCCGGATTCTCCTCACGCCACTTATTCCAAATTTCAACGCCCTGTTTTAGAATCGCCAAATGTTCGGGATTAATCATGACCGTGAGTTTGAGTTACGTCAACGGCTCAGTACTGGTCGGATCATTACGAGAAACATACGGATTATTCAGGAAATACAGAGGAAATCAAGCGGGTTTGATGTTCAATCTTCATGGAAGAATATGAAATCAGACACCCCACTCTTTCCGTTGGAGTTCAATCCTCGCAAGGATAAAAAATCGATTTACAAATCCTCCACTTTCAATAAAACGGATTCAGCAGTTTGAACAGGTCGCGGCGTTTGCGGTTGTGGGCTACGACGTCGGCGAGGAGGTCGGCGCGGTGTTGTTTTCTGGCGGTGTAGCGCATGAAGGTGTCCACAAACCACTCATTGTTCATGAAATGCTGAAAAGCGTAGCCGGGGAAATAGACCCGATTTGAAAACTCACCCCGCCAGAGTTGTTCGTAGCGTGTCAGCGCAGCGAATTCGTCGTTGCGCTCCAGCGCATGGGCGACCGCTTCGGCGGCGTAGCGTCCGGTTTTCAGGGCGTAGTAGATGCCCTCGCCGGTGATCGGGTCGATGAAGCTTCCGGCGTCGCCCGCAAGCAGCACGTTGCCCCGGCCTCGCCGTCCCGCGAAGGAGCCGAACGGCAATGGCCAGCTTTTGAGCGTGCCCGGTTCTAAGGTGGCGTATTTCAGTTTCGCCTTCGCGTAGGCGTATTCGTTGACGAATCGCTCGAAGAGCCGCTTGGTGCTTCGCTGATCGGTGAAGCGGGTCAACAGAAACACCCCGACGTTGGCTCGCTTCTGTCCGGCGGGAAAAATCCAGCCGTAGCCCGGCAGCATCGATTTGTCGTAACACAGCTCGATTGAATCGCCCAGCCCCTCGACCCCCGAAAACCAGGCTCGCATCGCGAATCCCTGATGTATTTTATCGCGATTCCAGAGATCGAGCTGCTTTGCTATCGGCGACCAGGCTCCGTCAGCGGCGATGATCACGCTGCCGGAAAACTCACCGGCGGAGGTGCTGACCCCTCGCGCCCGGTCGCCATCCATGACGAGCGCGTTGACCGTCGTATTATCGAGAAAGGTGATCGAAGCGTAATCCCGGACGCGAGAGACAAGACATTCGTCAAGATCGGTTCTCGGAATGACGTAAGAGTCGCCTTGCAGTGTGCCGTTCTGCAAAATCCTGCCTCGAACGACTGTGCCGTCGGGAGAGACGAAGGTCGCGCCTTTGAAGAGATTCAGGCTGCCTGGCTTTTGACGGAGAAGTTCCAGCACGCCCATCTCTTCGAGCATCGACGTCGAAGCGGCGGTGACGCCATCGCCGCAAATCTTCTCCCTCGGAAACCGCGCCTTGTCGATGAGCAACACGCTGCGCCCTTTCCGCGCCAGAGTGAGCGCCGCCGAACAACCCGCCGGTCCCGCGCCGGAAATCACTGCATCATACATTTTCATAATCGATGTACTTCTTTTGCCGCCATTAGCTGACGGCGTGAGAAAAATATGGCTGTCACGTCACGCGAGATTCGAGCCATCGTGAGCATTTCGAACGTGCAGAACAGTTTCGCAACTCACCCCTTCCTGCTGAAACGGCGGTAGAGCGCGGCTATCCATAAAACGCAGAACAGCAGATAGGCGACAAGAGTGGTCAAGGGATGATCGAGCTTCGAGCTATTTCCAAGCGAGACCTGAAACGACTGATTGAAAAAAACGAGCATGAAAAGCAGCGTTCCCGAACCGAAGAGCAGCATACCGCTCCTGACGTACTTCAACGTGGCGTAAATCCGTTCCGGCGCTAGCCAGTAGTTCTTGTCGGGAATGTTCAGCCACGTGAGATTGCCCGGTTTCAGAGCGCGGTTCACCGCCACGAACAGCCAAGCCAGAACTGCGCTGATGATGAGGTACCAGAGAAAAACCACCGTTTTCGGCCCCCAGGCATCAGGCTCGCCCGAAAAGCCAAAATGGGTTGCAACCCTTTGGGGAAGAATGAGATAGTGGTAGATGGCGTTCCCCGCCATGAGAGCGCTGAGCAACGAGAAGAGCGCCATGGCAAAGGGGTGATTATGCTGTTTCGGCGTCATCGAACCTGTCTTTTTGCAGAGTGATTGAAATGCCGGATCGGACAAAAAAATCCTCAGCGAACAGAAGCCTCTTCGGGAAGAATGCACGCAGGCAGGCCCGGAAAACGGCGGGCGAGCCTTCTGAAATAGCCGGGAGTGTCGATGCAATCGGGATTGTCCGGCTCGGTGCAGGGAATTTCGGCAATCAGCCACCGACCGTTTACGTTACGCAACAAGGCGTAAAAATCTTCGTACGAGGCGCGGCCATCCTTCGAGCGCGGCAGGACGTGCACCCACGCCCACGAGCCGCTGACACGCATCGTCCTGACGGCAAACACCACGTCGAGTTCATGCAACTCCTTAATTTTCAAGCGCATGGCGTCGAGAATCCCCTTGCGCTCCGCGCTGCCCGGCGGCGGCGTATGGAGCGTGCGATGAGTTTCGCGAACCGGATGCGCTTGCAGAGTGACTGGAACCGTGATGCCAGCCACCGTCAGAAAAAGCGCCAGAAGCGGCGTGCGGAGAAAGTGCATGGTTGCCGTGTCAAAAGAGATTCAGTCCGAGTCTGACTGATTTCAATATACCGCAAACGAAGCGCGTTTTCACGCTTACGGTTCATCGCCGAAGCGGTAACGTTGACGAATCACCCAAAAGGCACCAAAAAGTTGCGCATCTCTCAAGAAGGGCGGACACGCAGCTCCGCCCCTACAGCCAAACTTCGGCCGGATCGGTTGGATCAACAATTAATAATTCACACCCCTCTGAAACGGCGGCTCGTGCGGCTCTCATGGAAATTATGTTTTTTTCGGGGGTTGTTTTTTCAGCGTGGTAAATTCGGTACTTTACGGCTCATTGGAAAGTGCGTCTCATACCGCCGCTACCGTTTCGAAACACTGAGAAATCAAAGATTACATGCTCAAAATTTTCGCAAAGATATTTGGATCGAAGCACGAAAAAGACATCAAGAAAATCCAGCCGATCGTCGATAGTATCAATGAGATTTATGGCTCGTTCAACCCCCTCTCGGACGAGGCGTTCCGCGGCAAGGGAGTAGAGTTGCGCAAAAAGGTGCGTGACAAACTCGTCCCCTTCGAGACGCAGATAAAAGAGGTCGAACGCAAGCTCGACCGCCCCGACATCAGCCACGAGGAGAGCGAGAAGCTCAACGGCCAGCTCGAACAGCTCCGCTCGGAGTATGAAGAGGCCACGGCGGCCATTCTCGACGAGGTGCTTCCCGATACCTTCGCGCTCGTCAAGGAGACCTGCCGCCGCCTGAAAAATCACGCCTACACCGTGATGGGACGCGAAATGGTCTGGGACATGGTTCCCTACGACGTGCAGCTCATCGGCGGCGCGGTGCTCCATCAGGGCAAGATCGCGGAGATGGCCACCGGCGAGGGTAAAACGCTGGTTTCGACCCTGCCGGTCTTTCTGAACGCTCTGACGGGACGCGGCGTGCATGTGGTGACGGTCAACGAGTACCTCGCGCAGCGCGACATGGAGTGGATGCGCCCGGTTTACGAGTACCACGGCCTTTCGACCGGCGTGATTCTGTCGGGCATGTATTCGAACCAGCGGCGCGACGAGTACCTGTGCGACATCACCTGGGGCACCAACAGCGAGTTCGGCTTCGACTACCTGCGCGACAACATGGCGGGAACCGCCGAGGAGATGGTGCAGCGCGACTTCTACTTCGCCATCGTTGACGAGGTGGACAGCGTACTCATCGACGAGGCTCGCACGCCGCTGATCATCTCCGGCCCGGTGCCAAACTCGGATACCGATACCAAGTTCCGCGAAATCAAGCCCTGGATCGAACAGCTCGTCCGGTCACAGCAGAATCTGGTGGCCTCGCTGCTCGGTCAGGCCGAAAAGATTCTGAAAGATAAACCGGCAGATTTCGACGCCGGTCTGGCGCTGCTCCGCGTCAAACGCGGCCAGCCGAAGAACAACCGTTTCACCAAGATGCTCTCGCAGAGCGGCATCGGCAAACTCATCCAGTCGGTCGAGAACGAGTATCTCAAGGACAACTCCGCCCGAATGCACGAGGTGGACGATGAACTTTTTTACGCGGTGGACGAGAAGGCCAACACCATCGACCTCACCGAGAAGGGGCGCGAGTTCCTGAGCAAGCTGAGCCATCAGGATCAGGATCTTTTCCTTCTGCCGGACGTGGGCAGCGAAATCGCAATCATCGAGGCGGACAAGAGCCTCCAGCCGACCGACAAAATCCGCAAAAAGGACGAGGTGTACCGCCTCTACTCCGAGCGTTCGGACAGCCTGCACACCATCGGCCAGCTCCTCAAGGCCTACACGCTCTTCGCCAAGGATGACGAATACGTCGTGCAGGAGGGGCAGGTAATGATCGTGGACGAGTTCACGGGGCGCGTGCTCGCCGGACGCCGTTACAGCGACGGCTTGCACCAGGCCATCGAGGCCAAGGAGAATGTCAAGATCGAGGGCGAAACCCAGACGATGGCCACCATCACCATCCAGAACTACTTCCGCCTCTACAGCAAGCTGGCCGGCATGACCGGCACGGCGGAGACCGAGGCGTCTGAGTTCTTCGAGATTTACAAGCTCGACGTGGTGGTCATTCCGACCAACCGAGCCATCGCCCGCCGCGATTTCGACGATCTGGTCTACAAGACGCGCCGCGAGAAGTACAACGCGATTGTCAACAAGGTGCAGGAGCTGATCGACAAGGGCCAGCCGGTGCTGGTCGGCACGGCGAGCGTCGAGGTGTCGGAAACGCTGTCGCGAATGCTGCGAGCCAAACGCATCCAGCACAACGTGCTCAACGCCAAGCAGCACGACCGCGAGGCGGACATCGTTGCGATGGCCGGGCAAAAAGGCGCGGTGACGATTGCCACCAACATGGCCGGACGCGGCACCGACATCAAGCTCGGCGCGGGTGTGCGCGAGTTGGGCGGCCTCTTCATCCTCGGCTCGGAACGGCACGAGGCGCGGCGCATCGACCGCCAGCTTCGCGGACGCGCCGGACGCCAGGGCGATCCCGGCGAGTCGATCTTCTACGTCTCGCTCGAAGACGAGCTGATGCGCCTGTTCGGCTCGGATCGCGTGATCGCGGTGATGGATCGGCTCGGCCACGAGGAGGGCGACGTCATCGAACACTCGATGATCACCAAGTCAATCGAGCGCGCCCAGAAGAAGGTGGAGGAGCAGAACTTCTCGATCCGCAAGCGCCTGCTCGAATATGACGACGTCATGAACCAGCAGCGCGAGGTGGTCTACACCCGCCGCCGCAAGGCGCTCAAGATGGGGCGTCTGAAGAGCGACATCATGGATCTCTTGCAGGACTACTGCCAGACCGTGGTCAAGAAGTTCCACGAGTCGAACGATCCGGCGGGACTGGAAGAGCAGGTGCTGCGCGAGCTGTCGGTCGATTTCCGGACGGAGGCCTCGGCCTTCGAGCGCGAACCGTTCGAGCAGACCGCCGAAGCGCTCTACAAAACCGCCAGCGAGTTCTACCACCGGAAGGAAAATTCGCTGCCTGACGAAATCATGCACCAGATCGAGCGATACGCCGTGCTCTCGGTGATCGACCAGAAGTGGCGCGAGCACCTGCGCGAAATCGACGGCCTGCGCGAGGGCATCAACCTCCGCGCTTACGGCCAGAAAGATCCGCTGCTCGAATACAAGCAGGAGGCCTTCAAGCTGTTTGAAGGGCTGATGCGCGAAATCGAGCATGAAACGCTCTCGGTCGCCTTCAAGCTCTTCCCGATCTCGCAGGAGGAGTCGGAGGAGATCGAAGCCCGCCAGCGCCGCCAGGCCGTGCGCCAGGAGCGGCTCGTGGCGCAGCACGCCGAAGCGGGAAGCGTCTACGAAATCGCTGCGGATGGCGCCATGGACGCCACCTTCTCGATGCCCGGCGACGAAATCGTCCTCCAGCAGCCGGTGCGAGTCGAAAAGAAACCCGGCCGCAACGACGACTGTCCCTGCGGCAGCGGCAAAAAATACAAAAACTGCTGCGGAGCGAATGAATAATGGATAATGGACAATTGATAATTGATAATGAATAATTCGTAGGGGCGGGTCTTGTGCCCGCCCTGTACGATTTGTGGACAATGTGGACGATGTGGACATAGGTAAAAAAGAAGAAGAATTTCTTTTTTTAGTCCCTGAAGTCCTTTAAGTCCTTGCTGTCCTTTTCTTTAAATTCTCCCAGCTCTCCGCCACGCCGGAAGCTGCCGTAAACAAGCTATTACCACCCTACCATGAGCACCGAACCTGAAGTGAACCTGAAGCTGGCCCAGGAGCATGGCCTGAACGAAGAGGAATACGCCAAGATATGTGACGTACTGGGCCGGACGCCCTCGTTCACCGAGCTTGGCATCTACTCGGTGATGTGGTCCGAGCATTGCAGCTACAAGAACTCCATCGCTGTGCTCAAGACCCTGCCTCGTGATGGAGCCGCTCTGCTGACGCAGGCGGGCGAGGAGAATGCTGGACTCGTCGATATTGGCGACAACCTCGCCGTGGCCTTCAAGATCGAGTCGCACAACCACCCTTCGGCGGTCGAGCCGTACCAGGGCGCGGCGACTGGCGTCGGCGGTATCCACCGCGACATCTTCACGATGGGCGCTCGCCCGGTGGCGTCGCTCGACTCGCTACGCTTCGGCTCGCCGCGTGACCCGCGAGTGCGCTATCTCGTGGATGGCGTGGTGCGCGGTATCGGCGATTACGGCAACTCCTTCGGCGTGCCGACCGTGGCAGGCGAAATCTACTTCGAAGAGTGCTACACGGGCAACCCGCTCGTCAACGCCATGTCGGTCGGCCTGGTGGAGCATCACAAAACCGTGAGCGCCACGGCCGAGGGCAAAGGCAACCCGGTGCTGATCGTCGGTTCCTCGACCGGCCGCGACGGCATCCACGGCGCGACCTTCGCGTCGGAAGAGATCAGCGAAGCGTCGGAGGACAAGCGCCCAAGCGTTCAGGTGGGCGACCCGTTCGCCGAGAAGCTCTTGCTCGAAGCGACGCTCGAAGCGATTGCTACCGGCGCGGTGGCCGGATTGCAGGACATGGGCGCTGCGGGGCTGACCAGCTCGACTTCGGAGATGAGCGCCCGCGGCATCGAAAAGAACGGCAGCGGCGGCATCGAGATCGACCTCGACC
>JAAXWU010000176.1 GCA_013334855.1 Chlorobaculum sp.
CCGATGGCCGACTCCCGCGAGGGGACGGTGAGCTGGTGCCAGCCCTACCAGCGGGCCGTGGTGCCGCTCGACGATTTCCGCCCGTCGAGAAGCCTCCGGCGCGTTATCGGCGAAAAACGCTACACCATCAAAATCGACTCGGCCTTCGAGCGGGTGATACGCGCCTGTTCGCAGCCTCGCGCGTCCGAGCAGGAGACGTGGCTTTCCGAGGAGATCATCGAGGCGTTCCTCAGGCTGCACCGTCTCGGCATCGCGCACAGCGTCGAGAGCTGGCAGGAGGGCGAGCTTGCTGGAGGACTGTACGGTATCGCGATGGGCGGGGCCTTTTTCGGCGAGTCGATGTTTTTCATCCGCCCCAACGCCTCCAAAGTCGCCTTCGCCTGGCTGGTCGGCTATCTCAAAAACAAAGGCTACCTCCTGCTCGACGCCCAGATCATGAACCCCCATCTCGAAAGTCTCGGCGCCATCGAAATTCCGCACGACGACTACATGGCCCGTCTCGAACTGGCGCTCGCAAAGAAAAATCATTTCGTCTGATGATGATTCGATGGTTCTGTGTTTTGTCTCTGGTTTGTCTGAGAAGCTGATGCGAACATTGGTTTGGATTTGGATACCAGGTATGAATACAGTATCTTCACTGTAATAATCTTTTTTCGATTCTTGTGTGTAGTGTTCTGTTTTCAGTAACCTGAAACTATCAGGGAAGGCTGTCATGCAAAAGTTCTCGCCACGGAAACGGTGGAGTCCCCTCCAGTCGACGCTTCTGTTCCTGCTCATGTCGCTCGTTCAACTGATGCCGTCATGTCAGGCATGGGCCGACAATGATTCCGGCACATCGACCGCGCCGGTTGTCGTTCATGTCAGTGTCGACTCTGCTGATCAGGCAGCTGACTCCCTCAACGCGCAGATTGCCTTGCGTCAGACAATCAGGCTCAAAGTCAGCAATCTCACCCAATGGATGAAGGCGGAAAATATAAACCGTGACAAGCTCATGCTTTATATCGACGGTGTTCCGTTCAGATTTGGCTCGGGAGCCCACAACATCGGGCCGGGACTGGTCAGGGACAGCGTGCTGGTGTTCGATCTCAGGCGCGATGAACAGAACAAGGATGCATGGACAAGGCTTCTTGGCAGAAACGTGAACAATTTTTTTGACGAAACGCGAACTGTGCCACTGACCGTTGGACTTGAAAACGGGGTACAGGCAAAAGCTGCGGATATTACGCTTGTTCGGATCAACAGTAAGAATCTCAGGCTTTTTCTCATCTTTATCGTGGTGTTTCTTGTACTGTTTTTCGTGCTGGCGATACGAAGCGATATTCTTCGCGATAGTGGCGGTCAGCCGACTCTTCAGGGACGAAAAACCTATAGCCTCGCCCGGACGCAGATGGCGCTCTGGTTCGTTGTCATCACGGTTGGATATATTTTTATCTGGATGGTGACCAGTGATATTTTCAGTCTTACGGAAGGCGTTGTCGGACTCATGGGTATCAGCACGGCCACAGCCCTTGGCTCCATCGCGGTTGACTCCAACAAGTACAACCAGCTTAAAAATCAGCGAAACGAGCAGGCGGAGAAACGACTTGCCTGCGAACGCGAAGCTGAAAAATTTGGCAGTGAGATCGTTTCGCTTTCCCAGCTCGATGCGGCGGCTCCATGCGCTGAATCCCGGAATGCCCTGTCGGAAAAAAGAGCTGAGCTGGCAGCCAAAACAAAAGAGATGCAGCAGCTCGATCACAGCATCCAGATCATCGACAAATCCCTTGCATCGAAAACATCGAAGGGATGGTACAAGGATCTCTTTTACGACGATGATGGAATCAGTCTTCACCGGGTGCAGGTGGCGGTCTGGACGCTTCTTCTTCTTGGCATCTTTATCAGCAGCGTGGCCGATACCTTGACCATGCCGCAGTTCGATCCGATATTGCTTGCGCTCATGGGGATCAGCGGCGGAACTTATGTCGGATTTAAACTGCCTGAAAAGCAGGGTTGATCGCAATCTCCGCATTTGGTCCAGATCGCTCCCGTTTGACGATCTGGACCAAATGAGGAGAATCGCTCGTCGCCGACTTCAGGCGGAAGGGGCGTAGCCTCCTCGGCGCTATCGAAATTCCCCACGAAACGAACATGGAGCTCGAACTGGCGCTCGACAGAAAGATTCCCTTTGTCTTTGATAAGCAGAGAGAGAAAAAGATATATTTAATAATGAGGATTTGGTGAAATATCGGGCGTTGTATGAGTCTGAAGCATTCTCATCTACCTCTCCGGGTCTTTTTCCGGATAGCGAAGAGAAGTATCATTCAGTTCAATCAGCCGGAGAAAGATAGTTCTTTCGACTACCGAAGGAGTAACAGTTACGTCAACCAAATTCAAAAGCGTACCATGAAAAAGAAATTTTCACTCGGTCTCGTTATCGCGCTCACGATGAGTGGCGTTTTTGGTGGTGTGTCGTTCGCAGCTGATGCGTCTGCGCCTGCCGTCCAGGCAACCGCTGCGGCACCAGTTCCCGTCAAAGTCGGTGCATGGACGAAGTTCAGACCGTTGACTGCTGCGGACAAAGCGTTATTTGCTAAGGTTAAGATGCCTCTTGGAGTGCAGTATGAGCCATTGGCTGTCAGAACGCAGGTGGTTGCAGGTATGAATTACGATTTTTTCTGCAATGCAAAAGCGGTGACGCCAACAGCTGACTGGTATCAGGCAATGGTGCTGATTTTCAAACCATTGAGGGGCGACCCCTCTTTTGTGAAAGCAACCAGGATCGATGTCCCCTGATCTGGCGATCTTAACTGTTTACGCTTTTCACGTCTAATGAACAGAGGCTGTTTCGAAGTGCTATAGAGACAGCCTCTGCTTTTTACATATGTGTTGTCAGTTGAATCGGCGGATTTTATTATCCTGTTGTTTCATAATAACTTAACGATCTTTTGAAAATGTCGCCATAAAAGTGCTAACTTCACACTTCATTTCTGTCGGTGTCATTATTCAGCTCGTAGAAAAGGAGAGTTCATGCTTTCGAGGGATTTAACCGAAAATCAGGCGCAACCAAGGGTCATCATCTATTCCGGAAAGGGCGGAACGGGTAAAACCACCATCTCCTCTTCAACGGCGGTCGCCTTGGCCCGCCAGGGCAAGCGGGTGCTGATCATGTCCTCCGACCCGGCCCACTCGCTCTCGGATGTTTTCGACGTGCAGATTGGCCGCAACGATCCGCTCAGAATCGAGAAGAATCTTTACGGTCTCGAAGTCGATACCATTTACGAGCTGAAAAAGAACATGTCGGGCTTCCAGAAGTTCGTCTCTTCGTCGTACAAAAATCAGGGCCTCGACAGCGGTGTTGCTTCCGAGCTGACGACGCAGCCCGGTCTCGATGAAATTTTCGCCCTTTCGCGCCTGCTCGACGAGGCCCAGTCCGGACGTTGGGACGCCGTGGTGCTCGACACCTCGCCGACCGGCAACACGCTGCGGCTGCTCGCCTACCCGGAGATCATCATCGGCGGCAACATGGGCAAGCAGTTCTTCAAGCTCTACAAGAGCATGTCGTCGCTGGCCCGTCCGCTCAGCGGCAACAACATCCCCGACGACGACTTCTTCAACGAGGTCAACGTGCTGCTCAAGCAGATGGAGGACATCAACCG
>JAAXWU010000063.1 GCA_013334855.1 Chlorobaculum sp.
CTTGACACCGCTTCGTCTCCGTACCCGGCCAGTCAGCACAGCGCCTCGCTGGTAATGTGGGAGATTTTGCCTATAATTTACTTGTGTTTATTTTATCCGTGTTGTGAGTACGATATTTTGAAGGTGAATGTATGTCGTCAAATTGGCTGTGAACAGAGAAGGTTTTCTGTTGCTGAAATCAGGAGATTGGTCTTTTATAGAGAAATTATATAAATCAAGATTAAGCTTAATTTGGATATAAAATGTGTGAATTGGTTTTATCTTTTCAGGAGTTCCTTAAGATTGTGCCAGGAATAGTCATTTTTCCTTTTTCTTTTTATCTGGCTTGGAAGAAAATTGGGATTGATGTTGCGGCTTCTTTTACTGTGTGCTCCGATAGAATTACAGCAGAAAGAATTAGTGAAGTTGTTTTGGTGAATTTAAAAGATAAGCCGATTGCTGTATTTGCAATTTATGCTGTTATAGGGGATGATATTTCTTGGGAAGTGGATAAATTCGATCCGCCGATTATTTTAAAGCCATTAGAATCAAGTCTTATAGAGACAAAACCTTATTCAGAATTATACTTGGATGCCGAGAAGTATGAACCAGATTTTATTTTGAATGCTAAAATCGATATTTATATCGCAACATCTCATAAAATACTTAAGTGCAAGGCGGTATCTCACCCGAATCTATTGAGAATCCCTCTGTTTAAGAATTATAGATCAGCAACTAAAAGTACAAGGTGTTTTAATAATATTGTTTACAACGATCGGGCAGCGTATGCAATTACCTATGTTATTAATTCTGAAAAAATAACAGCTATTGTAGATAAGTTTGGTTTGATTACTGAAAACTTTAGCTTTGGCTTTAATAAACTTCCAGCGGAGTGCTTGATAAGTGAGGTGGATCTAAAAAATTATTTAGAAAAAACGCCATTCGGAAAAATGGTTAATTATTTAATTGTCAATAAACTTAATTAAGTTTAAAAATACTCTTTAAGCAGTTTTTATAAAGACATAATCACCTCTTATTTCTCGTCCAGCAAAATATTTCCGTCTCACAAGATTCAAATCCAAAGATAAGATTGTCCTGCGACTCACCCCATCAGCAGCGGGATAATCTCTTCGGGCGACGCGACCAGCTTTGCCGCGCCGGTGGCGAGGAGTTCTTCGGCGGGGCGGTAGCCCCAGGTGACGCCGAGGGGGTACATTCCGGCGGCGTTGGCGGTTTTCATGTCTACGCCGCTGTCGCCGACATAGAGGATCGAGGCGGGCTGGACGCCGAGTTCTTCCGCCACCATCAATGCGCCGGTCGGGTCGGGTTTGGGCGCGATGCCTTCGCGGAAGCCCATGATGACGTCGAACTTCCACGGCGCGAGCAGCTCTTTGGCGCACTGGCGGGTGAAGCGGTAAAAATTACGTTGACGATACACTGTATAGCCTCATTCTCAACAATCCATTGCAAATGCTGACCTTCGTGTAGCGAATAAGCGGTTCGGTTTCTCATTATTGCGCACCTCACTCCATGTGCCCATGCTATCTCTGCAACTCTTCATCATGCGCGGGGGTTGAGATGTATGGCTGATGAAATGAAGTTATTCAACGCCAATAAGTAAGCGGTAGAAATGCAGCAAGAGTCTATACTGACAAATTACAGTTCGTTTTCCTGCCGCCGTATGCCTGTGGGTTTGATCGGCATCAGGGCGCACGGGGGATTGGTTACTGAACTATTATTCATGCACGATGAACCGTCAACGGCGCTCAGTGCTCCGGGTTCTTCGTTGATCGACGAGGCTTTCCGGCAGCTCGATGCGTGGTTTGCGGGGAAGTTGCGGGAGTTTTCGTTGCCGCTTGCCGAGCCTCGATCCGCATTCGAACGGCGGGTGCGCGAGGGGTTGCTTTCCATCCCGTACGGCACGACGGTTTCGTATGGCGAACTGGCGGCGGCTATCGGCTCGCCGGGGGCGGCGCGGACGGTGGGGACGGCGTGCGGACGCAATCCGCTGCCGATCATCGTCCCGTGTCACCGCGTGGTCGGCGCTCGCGGGCGGATTGGCGGCTATCTCGGCGGAACGGAGATGAAGCGCTGGCTGATCGATTTCGAGCACGGGAATTGCGGGTAACTGGCGTCCAACCTCCGGGATGAGCGGTGAGGTCGTTCCGGCGCGTCCGCTCTTTTTTGATGAACGGTAACGTATTTCTCGATTTTTCGTTATATAGATTCATCAGTTACCATTCATCAGCACTTTCAGATTTTTTCGATACTCCATGAACACGATTCCCGCTTTTCGACACCGTTTTTCCCGGCTTGCTTTGAGTGTGCTTCTCGGTTCGTCGCTCCTTCTCTCGGGGTGCGGCAAGAAAGAGGAGGAGCAGAAGCAGATGACGCCAGCCCTGCCGGTCATGACCGTCACCACCTCCTCCGCAACCGTTTCCAGCGACTACTCCGTCAGGCTCGAAGGCCTGGCTGACGCCGAGATCAGGCCGCAGGTGGATGGCGTGCTTCAGGCGATTCTGGTCAGGGAGGGCGATCTGGTCAAAAAGGGGCAGCCGCTCTTCAGGATCGATGATTCGGTCTGGCGCGAGCAGTACCAGTCGGCTCTCGCCGCGCAACATGCCGCCGAGGCGCAGGCGGCGGTTGCGAAGGTGAACACGGAAAAGCTCGTGCCGCTGGTCGAGAACAAGGTGGTCGCGCCGGTGCAGCTCACGACAGCCAAGGCGCTGGAGCAGGCCGCCAGGGCGCAGGCCGAGCAGGCCGCCGCTGTGGCCCGGTCGGCGTCGATCAATCTTAATTACACGATAGTCAAGGCTCCAGTGGCCGGGTATGTCGGACGGATTCCCTTCCGCCAGGGCAATCTGCTCACCAAGAACCAGGCGCAGGCGCTGACCACGGTGTCGGACGTCGGAAAGATGTACGCCGTCTTCAGCATCAGCGAGGCGGGTTTCGCGACCTTCAAGAAGGTTTATCCCGGCGAGACCCTGCAACAGAAGATCGACGCCGTGCCGCCGGTCACGCTGACTTTATCGGACGGAACCGTATACAATCATGGCGGCAAGCTCGAATCGATCAGCGGGGATTTCGACGCCACGACCGGCTCCATCGGAATGCGGGTGTCGTTCCCGAACAGTGAGCGGCTTCTGCGCAGCGGCAACTCGGGCAAAGTGAGTCTCGTGTCGAATTACGACAACGTGATCCTCGTGCCGCAGGCGGCGACGGTCGAGTTGCAGGACAAGGTGATGGTGGCGTTGCTGACGGCGGGCAACAAGGTCGTCAAGCAGGTGATCACCGTGGTGGGCAAGAGCGGGCCGAACTACATCGTCAGCGATGGCATCAAGCCGGGCGACGTGATCGTGACCGCCGGTATCGAGAAGTTGCAGGACGGCACGGTGATCAAGCCGATGCCCGCAGCTTCGGCGAGCGCCTCCGCGCCATCGACCCAGAACGCTCGCTAAAGGACAAGGGCATATGTTAGAACGTTTTATCTCACGCCCGGTGCTGGCGACCGTCATTTCGATCATCCTCGTCATTCTCGGTCTGGTCGGCATGACCCAGCTTTCGATCACCCGCTTTCCCGACATCGCTCCGCCGAGCGTTTCCGTGACGGCGAGCTATCCCGGCGCGAACGCCGAGACCGTCGGGCGTACGGTGGCTCCGCCGCTCGAAGAGGCGATCAACGGCGTCGAGAACATGACCTACATGACCTCGACCTCCTCCAACGACGGCTCGCTCTCGATCAACGTCTTCTTCAAGCAGGGCACCAATGCCGACCAGGCGGCGGTCAACGTGCAGAACCGCGTGGCGCAGGCCACCAGTCGCCTGCCCGCCGAGGTGAACCAGATCGGTATTTCGACCGTCAAGCGGCAGAACAGCCAGATCATGCTGATCAACCTGTCGAGCAACGTCGCGGCGTTCGATACCAGGTTTTTGCAGAACTACGCCAAGATCAATATCGTCGATGATTTGTCGAGGGTGCCTGGCGTGGGGCAGGTGTCGGTCTACGGCAACATGGATTATGCCATGCGCGTCTGGCTGCGTCCGGCGCAGATGGCCGCGTACGGCCTGACTCCGCAGGAGGTGTCGGCGGCAATCCAGAGCCAGAACCTCGAAGCCGCGCCGGGCGCGTTCGGCCTGATGAGCAGTGAACCGATGCAATACGTCATGAAGTATCGCGGCAAGTTCGAGCGCCCGGAGGATTACGAGAACATCGTCGTTCGCGCCAATCCCGACGGCTCCCTGCTGCGGCTGCGGGACATCGCACGGATCGAGTTCGGCGCGTACAACTACACGGTTAAAACCAACGTCAACGGCAAGTCGGGCGTTGTGATGGCGGTCTATCAGGCACCCGGCTCCAACGCCAACAAGGTCGAGACCGAGCTGCGCAAGGTGCTTGAAAAGGCGTCGCGCTCTTTTCCCTCCGGCGTGGAGTACTCGATTCCCTTCAGCTCGAAAAAGGTGGTGGACGAGTCCATCGAGCAGGTGCAGCACACGCTCATCGAAGCGTTCCTGCTGGTGTTTCTCGTGGTGTTCCTCTTTTTGCAGGATTTCCGCTCGACGCTCATTCCGGCCATCGCCGTGCCGGTCGCCCTTGTCGGCACCTTCTTTTTCATGAATCTTTTCGGCTTTTCGATCAACGTGCTGACGCTCTTCGGCCTCGTGCTCGCCATCGGCATTGTCGTCGATGACGCCATCGTGGTGGTCGAGGCGGTTCACGCCAAGATCGAGGAGAAGCACTATCCGGCCAAAATCGCGACGGTTGCTGCGATGCGCGAGATCACCACGGCCATCGTGACGATCACGCTCGTCATGGCCTCGGTGTTCCTGCCCGTCGGCTTCCTCCAGGGATCGACCGGCGTCTTCTACCGCCAGTTCGCCTTCACGCTCGCCATCGCGATTCTGATTTCGGCGGTCAACGCGCTGACCCTCAGCCCGGCGCTCTGCGCGCTCTTCCTGGCCGATCTGCACAAGCACGCCAAAGGGAGCAAGCAGGCGCGTTTCGGCGGCGTCGGCGGGCGCTTCGTGCAGGGCTTCAACGCAGGATTCGACGCGGTACGCAAGCGTTACACCGGCATCCTTGAATTCTTCATGAAGAACAGAATGGCGGCCTTCGTCGGTCTCGGCCTGATCACGCTCGTCTCGTTCTGGATGTTCAAGACCACGCCGACCGGCTTCATTCCCGACGAAGATAACGGCTTCGTGATCGTCTCGGTTTCGATGCCCGCAGGCACCTCGCTCTCGCGCACGCAGGCGACGATGGACAGGGCCAGCGGCATCCTCCAGTCGGTTCCGGCAATCAAAAAGGTGATTTCCGTCGCTGGCATCAACATCCTCTCGCGCAGCTCTTCGCCCTCCGCAGGTTTGATGTTCATGCAGCTCAAGGATCTGAAGGCGCGTGGCGAAGTGCGCGATGTGAAAGGGATTATCGCCATGATCAACAAGAGGCTCGGCCCGGTCAAGGAGGGCAACTTCTTCGTGCTCGCGATGCCAACCGTGCCCGGCTTCGGCACGGTCAGCGGTCTGGAGCTTGTGTTGCAGGACCGGAGCGGCGGCGACCTCGGCAAGTTCGAGGGGGTTTCCAAGGAGTTCATCGGCGCACTGATGAAGCGACCCGAGATTGCGGCGGCATTCACCACATTCAAGGCGACCTATCCACAGTACGAGTTGCAGGTTGACAACGTCAAGGCCGCCGATCTCGGCGTGAACGTCAAGGATTTGATGACCGTCCTGCAAGCCTACTACGGCAGCCAGCAGGCATCGGATTTCAACCGCTTCGGCAAGTATTACCGCGTGGTGATGCAGGCCGAGACCGACGACCGACGCACGCCCGAGTCGCTGAACGGCATCTTCGTCAAGAGCGTGAGCGGCCAGATGGTGCCGGTCACCTCGATTGTCAGCCTCAAAAAGGTGTACGGGCCGGACGCGGTCGATCACTTCAACCTCTTCAACGCTATCTCGATCAACGCCATCGTCAAGCCCGGCTTTAGCACCGGCCAGGCGATCAAGGCGGTTGACGAGGTGTCGCGCACGAGCCTGCCATCAGGCTTCACCTACGACTGGAAGGGCCAGAGCCGCGAGGAGATCGAATCTTCCGGAGGCCTGATTTTCATCTTCCTGCTCTCGGTGGTGTTCGTCTATTTCCTCCTCTCGGCGCTCTACGAAAGCTACCTGTTGCCGCTCGCCGTCATGTTCTCCATTCCGACCGGCTTGCTCGGCGTCTTTCTCGGCATCAAGCTGGCGGGGATCGAGAACAATATTTATGTGCAGGTGGCGATCATCATGCTGATCGGTCTTTTGGCCAAGAACGCGATTCTGATCGTGGAGTTCGCGCTTCAGCGGCGCGTGGCGGGCATGTCGCTCGTCGATGCGGCGATGGCAGGGGCGACGGCCCGGTTGCGCCCGATTCTGATGACCTCGCTCGCCTTCGTGGCGGGGTTGTTGCCGCTGCTTTTCGTGACCGGCCCGGCGGCGATGGGCAACCACTCCATCGGCGCGTCGGCCATCGGCGGCATGTTCGTCGGCATGGTGCTCGGCATCATGGTGGTGCCGGTGCTTTTCGTCGCTTTCCAGGGGTTGCAGGAGCGCTTCACCGGCCCGGCGGCGGAGATTGTCGAAGCGGGAACCCTGCTCGAAGCGCAGATGAAGAAGGAGGGATCGCACGAATGAAGAACCAAAGCAACCGACCGATGAAACACGCGCTTCCGCTGCTGTCCATGACGCTTCTCGCCACCATCGGCCTGTCGGCGTGCAGCCCGGTGAAGGAGTACCGCCGTCCCGACACGCAGTTTCCGGCAGCGTATCCGGGGCCGGAGAGCGCGGGCAAGGAGATTGCCGCCGTGCCCTACCGGCAGTTCTTCGCCGATCCCGATCTGATCGAGCTGATCGACAGCGCCGTGGCCAGCAATCAGGACTTGCTGATTGCCATGAAAAATATCGACTACGCGGGCAAGACGCTCGACGTGGCGAAATTATGGTTCCTGCCCGAAGCGACGATCAGCGCCTCGGCGGACTATTCGAGAGCATCGGAAAACAGCTCGGCGGCGTCAAAGAATCAGGAGCGCACCAGCCGGAACTACACGGCGCAGTTGAACGTCTCGTGGGAACTGGACATCTGGGCGAAGTTGCATAACGCCAAAAAAGCAGCCGTCGCCGAGTATCTGCGCAGCACCGACGCGGCGCGGGCCGTGCGCACGACGCTGGTCGCGAGCGTGGCGCAAGGGTACTGGAACCTTCGTATGCTCGACGAGCAGATCGAGATCACCAAACGCAACATCGCGCTTGCCGAAACGACGCTCTCAATGATGCGCTTGCAGTACGACGCGGGCAACGTTACGAGCCTCGCCGTCGATCAGCAGCAGTCGCAACTGCTTGCGGCCAAACTCGCCCTGCCGAAGCTCGAAGCGTCACGCACGGCGCAGGAGAACGCGCTCTCGATCCTCGCCGGACGGATGCCCGGCACGCCAATCAGGCGCAGTCGTGGAGTCGCGCCCTTCGTGATGCCAGGCGGCCTCGGCGCGGGGGTGCCGCTCGCCCTGCTCTCGAACCGGCCCGACGTACGAGCCGCCGAAGCGTCGCTCATGGAGGCGCACGCCATGACCGGCGTCAGCAAGGCGATGATGTACCCGTCGCTCTCCGTCACGGCGCAGGGCGGGCTGAACGCCATCGAGACGAGCAAGTGGTTCTCGACCCCCGGCTCGCTCTTCGAAGCCGTGCAGGGCAACCTGCTGCAACCGGTGTTCCAGCACGGCCAGTTGAAGGCGCAGTACGAGCAGTCGAAAATCCGCCGCGACCAGGCCGAGCTGACCTTCCGCCAGACGCTCCTCAAGGCGGTCGGCGAGGTCTCGAACGCCCTCACGCAAGTTGACAAGACCGGCGAGGAGGAGAAGATCGCCGTCGATCGCGTGGCCGCGCTGCGCAAGGCCGCCGGAAACTCGCGCCTGCTCTTCAACAGCGGCATGGCGACCTACCTCGAAGTGATCGCCGCCGAAAGCTCGCTGCTCCAGTCGGAGCTGGAGCTTGCCGACGTGCAGCGCAGCCGCCTCGCGGCCATCGCCGATCTCTACCGTGCGGTCGGCGGCGGCTGGCGGGAGTGAAAGGCGGGCGACAGCGATGAACACCGTCAGAACCGGGATCGTCATCGACGCGCCGCCGGAGCGTGTCTGGACGGCGCTCGTCGGCTTCAGCGACTATGTCGCGTGGAACCCGTGCCTCCGCCGTATCGACGGAGAGGCAACGGCGGATGCGACCCTCCACATCACCATCAGGCTCGCATGGCTGCCGCCGATCCGCTTCACGGCGAAAATAGACCGTTTCAGCCGGAACGAAATTCTCGGCTGGCGCGGCGTGCTTTTTCTCGGACTTCTGCATGGACGCCACTGGTTCGAGCTGCAACCGCTCGACGCCGGAAAGACGCTTTTCATCCACGCAGAGAGCTTCGGCGGCGCTTTATCCTCCCCGTTTCTTGCGTTGTTTTCAGGCGTTATCCGCACCAGCTACGAAGCGATGAACCGTGCGTTGAAAACAAAAGTCGAACAAAAGTAACCCGCCGCGCTTGCAATCGACCTCTGATTTTGTGTTATATTTTGCTGAAAAAGCAGGCATATAATGTATCGCCAACAGTTGCTGAACACAGAACAACAAACTGCACGCAGATGAATATCAAACAAAAAGTCAACACTGCGGGAGCGGCGTTTGCGTTCTCGCCATTCGGGCTACCGCTCGTCGTGCACGGCGCAGCCGGACTCCTGGTCGGAACCATGGGCCTGAAGCTGGTCAACGGCGTACTCAACGACCTCAAGGGCGCCGGAGTCGCCTTGCAGCAGCAGATGGGCAAACCCGACGACAGCCAGCAGGACGAAGAGCCGGAAGGTTTATAAGATGGGAGGTTATTTATGAGGCTCGGGGTCAGGGACGCGCATTCACATTCCAGTAGCGAATAATGGAAGGGAATCTGGGGTAGAAGCTCATGGATGTGTTTAAGTGATTTGGTTACTATTATGTCTATTATTAAAAGGTGAAGCTTTTTCTGCGGACGTAGCAATTTTAGGAAAGTTCTCAATTACTAATGATAAGTTAGCTTGCGAACGCCCTGTAATGGTTAATTTTATTTATTATGCAAGAAAATAATCAAAGAGTTGAACGCTTGGTGGCTGAAAATATATCAGAAGTTATATGGTTGCGTTTGCAGAGGCTATTGAGTAGTCAATTATGTGCAATAATTATTCAGAAGAATTATTCATCACTGAATGGCGAAATTCTCGAAAAAAAAGCGAACGGGATGTCTTGGGCAATTCGGAGTGCTCTTGGTTATTGGAATACAAAGCAAGGTGGTCTTAATTCTAAAATACTTTCACGTTATTATGCTTTGTTGCAAATATCCATTGCTGAACAGATTTCTTTAGGTGATCCGCAAGATGATTTAGCAACTATACAACGCCATACGGAATATGGGCATGGGTTATTTTCTTTGTCCTCAGGTGATGAGAAATTTCCAGACAATTACTATGTTGGTTGTTTAAATTCCGGTCACTTTTCAGTCTACTGTAAAAAGATTGGTTATGATTTAAGAACTTACTGTCACGAACGACGACCTCGTGACTATTCGAAAGTGACGAAATCCAATGTATATTCATTAGTTGATTTATTGCGTAGAGTTCCAGAATTTCAGGATGTTGTTTTTGAGTATTTAGAGAAGGATCCACTCTCTTTTCATATCGGATATGCAAAAAAAAATTATACTCTTAAAGCTGAACGAGTAAAAGAATATGCTCGACTAGCTGGGAGAGTTCTGTATGATCCGCCCATTAATGGGTTGAGTGAAAAAACTTATGTAGCTATATACACAAGAGGTGCGTCTATTACGGAGGATTTGTTAAATGGCTACGGTTTTCCGATAAAGAATATTGTTGTTGAAAAGCCGACTGTTCCTGGTGATTCTTGGAGCTTTGTGGGCGAAATAGAGCACCCTAAAAATGAGTATTGGTGGCAACATATAAAAACCTATAAATCTGGATATTGTGGATCGAGCATAATTCTTCCTTTTTGGGGAATCGATGACCCTTTTCTTTTGCATCTCACCATTTTGTACGCATTTAGTATAATAGTAAGATACTTACCCGAGACTTGGCATAAAATAGAGTTTGGTGAATATGATAATATTCGTGCGTTATTAGAGCATTACCTTGTAATTATTGATGAAGTATTGCCAAAAATAGTTGTTGAACGTTTGACAAAAAGTAAGATATTGGTATATGAACCGGTTTGATGTATGATAGAGAATAGTTGAGCGATTGAATTATGAATAGTTGCTTTTATTACTCCGGCCACAAAAAATCGCAAAAAAATGCTGTCGGATGGTCTGTCATTCTGAATGAAACGTAGCGTAATGAAGAATCCATCTTGTTACAAAAAAAAGAGTTCTGGATTCTTCACTTCGTTCAGAATGACAAGCGACAAAAAAGCTTCGCGCATGCAGGCATCGATAGTTTTAATGGCCGGAGCAATAATATTTACTTTCATAAAACATTTAAAGAGTTACATTTTTTTTCACCCAATCCGCCGACAAAGCTCTTGAACCAACGCTTCAACCCCAGCTTTGTCCATCGGCGCTTGCACCCACTCCACATTCAGCCTGTTCCTGAAAAATGTCAACTGACGTTTGGCGTAGTTTCTGGTGTGTTGGGCGATGAGGGCTTCGGCGGTCTGGAGGTCGTGCTGGCCTTCGAAGTGTTCAAAGAGTTCGCGGTAGCCGACGGTGGCGAGGGCGTTGAGGTTTTTGGTGCGCCACTGGTCGCGGAAGCGGTCGTAGAGGCGACGAGCCTCGGCTTCGAGTCCGGCTTGCATCATCGCGTTTGCGCGGCGGTTGATGCGGTCGTAGAGAAGCGGGCGGGGCAGGTCGAGGCCGATGACGGTGAATTCGATGCCTGGCGGCGGGCCGGAGGTTTTTCGCTGCAAGGCGGTGACGGTCTGGCCGGAAAGCTCGATGATTTCGAGGCTTCGGATGAGGCGCTGGCTTTTGGTGGAGTCGAGCGTGCGGGCCTGCTCGGGGTCGAGCGATTCGAGTCGGCGGTAGAGCGTTTCCGCGCCATGGCGTTCGAGTTCGCGGGTGAGCCGCGCCCTGATCTCCGGGTTGGCGGGCGGCAGTTCGGCGAACCCTTTCAGCAGTCCTTCGAGGTAGAGCGTCGAGCCACCCGCGACGATTGGCTTGATGCCGCGCTGATGAAGCTCCCGTATTCGTTCCGCTGCCTGTTCGGCGAAATCTCCGGCGCTGAAGGGTTCACCGATCTCCTTTTCGTCGATGAAGTGGTGTTTGACCGCTTCCAGCATCTCGCGTGGCGGCTTGGCGGTGCCGATGTCAATGCCGCGATAGATCTGGCGCGAGTCCGCCGAGATGATCTCGCCGCCAAGCTTGCGGGCGATGCGGAAGGCCAGCTCCGTTTTGCCGGAGGCGGTCGGGCCGAGAATCACGAGAACCGGTTCGGCGCTCATCGTCACTTTTCGGAGGGAAAGAGCGGTTTAAGGGCGGCGTAAACCTTCGAGACCGGCAGGCCGACGACGTTGTAGTAGCAGCCGTCAATGCGCGTGACGAAGCAGGCGAGCAACGGGTCCTGGATGCCATAGGCTCCGGCCTTGTCGAAGGGCTTCATCACTTCGATGTAGCGGGTGATCTCGCCGGGCGTCATCGATGCGAATTCGACGGTGGTGCGGGCGTAGTTCATCACCGCGTTGCCTTCATGCAGGATGCAGAAGCCGGTCAGCACCTCGTGGCTGCGGCCTTGCAGCGCGGAGAGCATCTCGAAGGCATGGTCGAAGTCGCCGGGCTTGCCGAGCGCCGTGCAGTCGAGCACCACCGTGGTGTCCGAGCCGAGCACGACCGCGTTCGCGTCCGCTGACGTTAACATGTGCCACACGGCTTCGGCCTTCTGCCTGGAGATCGCCATGACGTTCTCCTCGACCGTCAGCGCCGGATCGAAGGTTTCGTCGATCTCGACCGAAGCCGTCTCGAACGGAATTCCCGTCATGGCGAGCAGCTCCTTGCGGCGTGGCGATTGCGAGGCGAGGATGAGTCGGCGTGGTGCGGTCATCGTCAGTCGAAGGTTTTCCAGTTTCTCTTCGACAGGTCGCGGTAGATCATCGCTCCGGCGACCGCTCCGGCGGCGTAGTAGAGCGCAGCGGCCAGTGGTTCGCCGAAGATCAGCTTGCCGGTGCCGAAGAGCACTGTGTAGACCAGCACGATGCCGAAAAACCAGTCGGCGAAAAGGGCGGGGAAGCCGGTGTCGCCCTGGACGTCAGGAAGTTCGTCGGCGACCGGTTTCCACAAGACGCCACCGACCCGCGTGGTGCGGTAGAACGAGTGCAGCTTCTCGCGGTCAGTCGGCTTGGTGAGCCAGGTGACGGCGAGCGTGCAGACAATCGTGAAGAGTACGATGACGAAAATCGTGTTGGGGAAGGTGAGCGTGGTGAACTGGCTCACCCAGGTGTAGGCGATAATCGGCGCGACCATCGAGGTGATCTCCGACCAAGCGTTCAGCCGCCACCAGAACCAGCGCATGATGAGCACGAAGCCGGTACCCGCGCCGCACTGGATGATGAACTCCCAAGCGCCGGTGATGGTCTGGAGAACGTAAAAAGTGATGTAGAGCGCGAAGATTGCCGTAATTGCCGTGACGATCCGCGACATGAGCACGTAGTGGCTCTCTTCGGCCTCGGGCTTGACGAAGCGCTTGTAGAGGTCGTTGATGAGGTAGCTCGTGCCCCAGTTCAGATGGGTCGAAAGCGTGGACATGTATGCCGCCATGAAGGCCGCGATGAGCAGCCCCTTGAGTCCCGCTGGCAGCACGGCGTTCATGACATACACGAAGCCATCCTCCTTCTGCCCGGCGGGCAGGTTCGGGAACATCACGAGGCTGACGAGGCCGACCACGATCCACGGCCACGGGCGGACGCAGTAGTGGGCGATGGTGAACCAGAGCGTCGCCAAAAGCGAGTGCTTCTCGTCCTTCGCGCTCATCATGCGCTGGGCGATGTAACCGCCGCCGCCCGGCTCCGCGCCCGGATACCACGACGACCACCACTGCACGAAGGCCATCGCGGCGAATGCGGTGAAGGGGAGCGCGTAAGCTCCAGTCTGCGAAGTGCTTACCGTCGCGGAGAACGACGGGAAGAAGTCAAACATCCAGCCGGGCAGCGCCTGCTTCAGCCCGCCTGCCGCCGTGACCTGCGGTGAGTTGACCGCCAGCACGGCGAGGATGATGCATCCGGCCATCGCGATGACGAACTGCACGGCGTCGGTGATCGAGACCCCCCAGAGGCCCGACATGCCTGAGTAGATCGCCGTGAAAATTACCAGACCGACGATGGTCAGCTCCGGATTGAGGCCGGGGATCATGATTTTGATGATCTTGTACATGGCGAGGTTGACCCAGCCGATGATCACCGCGTTGATGAAAAGACCGAAGTAGATCGCCTTGAAGCCGCGCAGGAAGCTCGCGGCTTTGCCGCTGTAGCGCAGTTCGATGAATTCGAGGTCAGTCAGAATGTTGGCCCGACGCCAGAGCCGTGCGAAAAAGAAAACCGTCAGCATACCACCCGACACGAAGGTCCACCACACCCAGTTGCCCGCGATGCCGTTCTTCGCCACGAATCCGGCCACCGCCAGCGGCGTATCGGCAGCGAAGGTGGTCGCCACCATGCCGGTACCCGCGATCCACCAGGGAAGCTGGCGTCCCGACAGGAAGAACTCGCCAACGTTCTCGGAGGCCCGCCGCGAAAAGAACAGCCCGACAAAGAGGGTCAAAAGCAGGTAGCTCGCGATGATCGCAATATCGAGCAAGGTAAGTTGTGCCATTGGTGGTTGGGTTAGGTAAAGCACGGTTGAGAATAGTGCGCTTTTGCTCAGGCATTTTCCAATAGGACTTATAAGACCTATAAGTCCTATTGGAAAATATTAGCGGTGCGGCCTAAAACCAGCCGCCCCGCTGGAAAATTATGCCTCTATGCGCGACAGCTCCAGGAAGCTCTGGTAGCGGTCTTCGACTTCGAGCAGGTCGAGATCGTTGTAGCGGTAGGGGCCGAACTGCTCCACGCAGAAGCTCGCCATAGCGCTGCCGTAGAGCACGGCTTTGCGCATCTCGGCTTCGCTCGTGCTGCCGCAGCGGGCCAGGTGGCCGATGAAGCCGCCCGCGAAGGTGTCGCCTGCGCCGGTCGGGTCGAAGATCGATTCGAGCGGGAAGGCCGGAGCCGCGAAGATGCCGCTGTCCGTGAAGAGCAACGCGCCGTGCTCGCCTTTCTTGATGATGAGGGTTTTCGGCCCCATCTCGCGTATGATCCGCGCGGTCTTGACCAGGTTCGGCTCACCGGAGAGCAGGCGGGCTTCGCTGTCGTTGACGATGAAGACGTCCACCCGTGCGAGCACCTTTTTCAGCTCTTCGAGCTTGCCCTCGATCCAGAAGTTCATCGTGTCGCAGACGATCAGCTCCGGGTTTGAAATCTGATCGAGCACCTTGAGCTGCAACTCGGGATCGATGTTGCCGAGGCAGACAAACTTCGAGTCGCGGTACTGCGCCGGGACGTGCGGATCGAACGCGGCGAAGACGTTCAACTGCGTGTCGAGCGTGTCGC
>JAAXWU010000177.1 GCA_013334855.1 Chlorobaculum sp.
GATGGTACGGTCACCTGCCTGCTGATTATTGTCCATGACGTCACCGAGCAAGTCGAGGCAGAGCGGCAGGCCCGGCATACCGAACATATCTTCAAAGCGCTTTTTGACGCCGTACCCGGCTCTGTTTTCATCCTCGACGATGAGTGCCTGATGATCAGTTGCAATCGTTATGCCTTCGATTTTTTTGGAGACTGGAAAGGGGAAATCAAAAACAACAATTTCTGCAATCTGGTTTTCAGTGAAGACCGGCCTCTTTTAAAAATGCTCTTGACCGATCTTATTGAAAACGGTCATGAACAGGCTGAAGAGCTGAGAATGCACACCCATGAAGATCGAAACAGCTTCAACTGGTTCAGCATCCATGCACGAAAGGCCGTCATCGACAATCGGAACTATCTTGTTCTGGTTTGCCTCGATATACATCAAATCAAAACAACCGAATTGCGCCTTTTCGAGTATAAAAAATGGCTGATCAAGGCGATGGAGGCCGGAAACGCCGGAGTCTGGGACTGGAATATCGCTTCAAATACAGGAATGTGGTCAAACAAATTGTGGGAACTCTTTGGCATCGAAAAACTGCCCGAACTCTATCCTACCTTCGAACTATGGGAAAGCACCATTCATCCCGATGATCGTGAAATAATTGCTGAATCTGTGAAGCGGGCTATTTCTCTTCTGGCTGACCTGAGTATTGAATATCGGGTTCTTCGTCCCGATGGCTCCTGTCGCTGGTTATTTGAATCCGCCAAACCTGTCTATGACAAACACGGCGAGGTTAAACGCTATTGTGGAATAGTGATAGACATCACCGATCAGAAAAAATTTGAAACTGAAATTAGCCTCGTTCGAGAACATTTCGATTTATTACTCGAAAAACTGCACATCGGTTGGTTTCATACAAACCTGAGAGACAACTCCACGATACGAACGATCGAGCACGCCCGAATTTTCGGATATGATAGTCTCGATGCGGATTGGTCTTTTGACAGGTTTCTTGAGCACATTGTTGACGAAGAGCGGGAGAGAGTCAGGGATACTGTAGTCAAATCGATCTCAAACAACAAAGATTTTACCATCGATTTCCACATCAGAAAAGCGAGTGGTGAAATACGCAAGCTGTGGTCGTCTGGCTCCTTCATTTGTGATGATCATGGAAAACCGACTCATATCGTCGGCGTCGTTCAGGACACCACTGATCGGCAGGTGGGAGTATTGGTAGAGGCAGGCACGAAAAATCGCGACAAAATGAGTCGTGGCGCTTGGGGTTAAGCAATCTCTTCCGCCGGGAACGCTGCGGTTTCCCGGCGGCTTCAATTCATCGTTGGTGAGCCGGACTGAGCCAGACGACAAGCGCTTCGGAAGAGGGTTCAGGGTTTCAACTGGTTTTCGCGCTGCGCGAACAGGCTTCTGATGGAAGGCAACATCGAGAGAGCCGCCGATTCGTTGCCCTGCTTGACCGCTTCCGAAAGCTCTTCGATGGCGCGTCCGATGCTCTGGTTGACCATCATATCCCCCTGGCCAGATCCGGCGGACAAAAATCTGGTCTCGCCGCCAAGCCGCAGCACTTTGGTTTTCAGCTCGGGCTTCATGCAGCGGCGACCAATGTTCTCGATGCGGTCAGCCCACTCCGTCGGCCCGGCATTGATGTTCGCTTTTTTCCGTCTGCCGGTCGAAACTTCATCCATGCCGTTCGACACAAAAAGTACGCCGAGGCCGGTCACGGTCAGGAGGCTCGCGATGATCGCGCCGGTTCCCATGCCCTGGAGCTCCAGCACGAGGCCGACAACGGCGGAAAGAAACGCGAACAGCGCAATGCCGGCGCTGATCATGGTTGCAAGATTCCAGCCGACGCGAAATCCCCGGACGACGGCGTAGGAGCCTGCCACGAGGGAGAGCGCGAAAAGCGCGACCGGCGCAAGCTGCATCTCGCCACTGACAAGCCTTGCAGAGAAAAACGCGAAAAAGAGACCGAACACCGTCAGCACGACGCCCAACGGCAGCAATACCCAAAGCCAGGATTGTTTCATTCCTCAGTAATTTTTTCGTCACGAAATGTACCACCTTGCGGCGCGAAATGCTTTCCGGGGCGGTTCTCTCATACCCGGAAGCGCCAACAGATAGCCAAGATAAGAAAATCCCCCGCAAAGGCGCGAAATTCTCCCCGCATTTGCGTGACCTCCGTTTTCCGTTCAGCAACGACGATCTTTGCAAAACGCAATCGGTTTCGATCACTTTACGATAGTATATCAAACACTCTTCGCTTCGTTTTCGCCGGATTCCTGACGCTGGACAAACGGCAAGCCAGCCTGAAAAATCACCGTTCTACTGATTTTCGCTGGCTGCGCGACTCAATCATAATTCAAAGAAGCGGCGAAATGAGTTATTTTATTTGCGCAGACATTCGAGCAGGTGATTTGACGAATTCAACCAAAGAGGAGAAAGCATGAAAACAACATCACTGTCGGCGGCATTTACCACGGACAAGGTGGCCGAATCCCGGGATTTTTATCTCCGGCACTTCGGAGCGAAGGTCACGTTCGATTGCGGATGGTACGTGAACCTCGAATTCGGCGATCAAGCTTCGACCTTGCAGTTCATGGCCGCCACGCAGCCGGAGCACCGGTTGAGCAGCAGCGCGGGATTGATCTACAATTTCGCGGTGGATGACGTGGATGCGGAACACCGGCGACTGACATCGGAGGGACTCGCGGTGATCGTGCCGCTCGAAGACCATCCCTGGGGCGACCGGGGTTTCGCCGTGCAGGATCCGAACGGCATCACACTATATATCTATAGCGAACGCGAACCGGCGGAAGAGTTCAGGCAATATTACCGGTAGCATCCATCCGGCTGTCGCTTGCCCGACGCGCAACCGATAGCCGGAGCAGAAACTCCCCCGAAAAGGCGCGAAATTTCGCGTCTCGCCGTCGGGCATCGTCAACTCGCCACTCACAGCCCGCGCCGCTGCTGCTCGCCAATCACGTCGTGCCTTGTCGTTTCATGAAGATAACTGGCGGCCTTTCGGAGTAAACGTGCTACATTGACTGTCCCGAATTTCGATTAACCATAGTACATGCCATGCCCTTTTCCGCTCTCGGAATCATCGATCACTTGCGCAAAGCTCTCGCCGAAGAGGGCTACAAATCTCCAACCCCGATACAGACCGAAGCCATTCCGGTTATTCTCGACGGCAACGACCTGCTTGCCTGCGCCCAGACCGGCACTGGCAAAACCGCCGCGTTCGCCCTTCCCGTGCTGCAACTGCTGCATCAGAGCCATCTGCATGGCGTAAAACGCAAAATCCGGTGCCTTGTGCTCACGCCGACCAGGGAGCTGGCAATCCAGATCGCTGAGAGCTTCACCGCCTATGGCCGCCACACCAGGCTGACAAACACGGTGATTTTCGGCGGCGTCAACCAGAACCCGCAAACCGAAAGGCTTGTGAGAGGCGTCGATATTCTGGTCGCCACTCCCGGTCGCCTGCTCGACCTCATCGGTCAGGGGCACCTGCACTTGCGGGACATCGAATATTTCGTGCTCGACGAAGCCGACCGGATGCTCGACATGGGCTTCATTCACGACATTAAAAAAGTACTGAAGGCTCTGCCAAAAAAGCGGCAATCGCT
>JAAXWU010000178.1 GCA_013334855.1 Chlorobaculum sp.
GCTGCTCGACCGGATTTCCCGCCTCGCCGGATTGCTTTGCGGCTGCACCCGCAAGCTCGTCATCAGCTTCGCCGACATCCAGCGCTACCGCGCCGTGCGGCGGCGTCTGTCGCGCCACTGCGCCGGAGCGCGGGAGTTCACGCCGGAAGAGATGATTGCGTTCGCGGCGCGGCTTGTCGATCTCAGCGGCGCGTGGGGAGTCGAACTCGCGACCTGCGCCGAGGCGGTCGAGCTGGCTGGGATCGCGCATAACTGCTGCATCGACGACCGCCTGCTTGCGCAGTGCTTTGGCAAGGATGCGGAACTGATGGCGTTTCTCGGTTGCGGAGCGCTTTTTCCGGGTAAGGCGTCATCCCGTTCTGCGCTGAAAGACCAGGGGCAGCGCAAGGCTTGCGGCTGCATCGCGAGCAAGGACATTGGCGCATACGGAACCTGCGGCCACGATTGCCTCTACTGTTATGCGTGCCGGTAACGACGGCAGTCAGGCATAGAAAAGCACAAAAAAAACCGGGACGTTTGTGCGCCCCGGTCGAGTGATGATTCGTGGTCCGTCAGCAATCAAACCATTTCCGCTGCGAGTTCGGACAGATAGGTCTTGATCGATTTGTGCTTGTCCAGATTGAGCTTGCGGTGCATACGGTAGCGGATGCTCTCCATGCCGCGGGTCGAGATGCCGATCGAACGGGCGATCTCGCGCGTGTCGTAGTTGAGCTTCACCATGAGGCTCACGCGCAGCTCGCGCTGGTTGAGGTTCGGATGCTTTTTCTGGAGTTTCGAAAGGAACTCGGAGTCGCCCACCGTCAGCTCGGTTTTGAGGCGTTTTTCGGTCAGCTCGGTCTCAATCATGGTGTGGCACTGTTCGAGAATTTTCTGCTTGTTCGACTGTTCGATGTCGAGGCCCTTGATCTGGTCGCAGATCTGGTGCAGGGTCGAGGCCTTTTCGCCGACAGCGGTGGAAATTCGCGTCAACTCCATCTCCTGCGCGGCAATGCGAGATTTCAGACCCGCTTTCTCCTGCTCGAATCGCTGAATCTCCTTTTTGCCAAGCTCGACCTGGGCATTGAGCTGGATGATCTTCTGGCTCAGCTTCTGCTCGTTTTCCGTCTTCAGATGCTGCATCTCCTTTTCATGCATCTCCTCCCTCGCTTTCAAATCCTCCTGCATGTGGTCGATGGCTTTGAAATAGGGAAAGAAGGGGCTGTCTTCCGTTGGGAGGAATATTTTCTGGTTGAGCATGTTGAGCCATGAAATTCTGGCAATGGTCGCGAGGAACTCGTTTTTCATCGCGGTCTCCTCATCGACCTCCTCTTCGGCGGCCATTTCAGCGGCCTTGCCCGAGCGGTACTCGAGGAGTGTGTTCATTGCATCTTCATAATCCTCCCTGAGCAGCACGGTCATCGTGTTGGGGGCCATCGCGGCGAAGGTTTCGATGATCGTGTAGCACGACTCGTCGATGTTGTAGAAGACGATCACGGAGAAATCGAGACCCGAGCGGTAGATAATGTCGTTGATTCCCTGCTTGTACTGGAACGAGATGTTGCTGATGTTCTCCATGTTCCACAGGAGGTAGAGCGGGGACTCCGTGATGCCGCTCTCTTCAAGCACTTTGTGCACCAGATCGATGCTCATCGAGGTCAGAGTGACCGGATGATCCGACTCGACAAAGTGGTGAAAAATGTTGTCGCCAATCACTTCAAGACGCTTGACGTAATCGGCCCCGGCGGGAACGGATTTCCAGTTGTGCTTCGAGGTGACCGGGAGATGCGAGATTGGACAGGTTTGCATAGGGGGTGTTATTTATTGCGTTATAGAAAGCACCCGTCATGAAGTATAATCATACATTGATGATGCAGGTGTTACCTCCATTATACGACTTTTTCTGCCAATATTCCCAATAATTACGGAGACAAAGTAGTATATGTCATGATTTTTTTTCAAAAAATGCGGCGAACAAAAAGAAGGGATTTTCACGTGATTTCCCGATGAAAGCCCGTCCATAGTATAGCAACGGGCTTTCTCGGTAACTCATCGGGGCGCTTGTCTCGATACGCAATACGCCAGACCGGAAGCGTAATCGGGTTCGAAACTACTCTGTAGCCAGATTGGCGAGATAGGTTTTCAGTGAATGGTGTTTGTCGAGACCGACTTTTTTGTGCAACCGGTATCGAATGCTTTCGATGCCCCTGGTCGAAAGGCCGAGAGAGCGGGCGATTTCGCGGGAGTGATAGTCCAGCTTGATCATCAGGCTGATCCTCAGCTCACGCTGGTTGAGATTCGGGTGCTTTTTCTGGAGCTTGGAGAGGAAGACCGAATCGGTTTCCGTGAGTTCCGTGTTGACCAGGGCGGCCTTGTCGCTGGTTTCGAAGAGCGCCGCGCATTGCGCCGAAATCTTCTCCATCGAGGCCGGATCGAGATCGAGGGTGCCGATCATATCGAACAGTGCGCGCAAAGCGGCATTTTTTTCGGCATTCGCCGTCGAAATTCTCGTAGCTTCGATCTCCTGCGAGGCGATTCTCGAAAGCAGCGCGGACTCCGCCTCCTTGAATCGCTGTTCGTTCTTTTTGGTGATTTCGACCTGTTCGTCGAGCTGCGAATTCTTGCCGGCCAGAAGCACCCGGAAATCCTGCTCTATCTTTTCGATGAGCTGATGATGTTCATCGTCGAGAGCGACCAGATCGCGGCGCATCATGTCGAGAATCTGGAAATAGGGAAATGCGGGATGCCCGTCGGGCGGGAATACGCTCAACTCGTCGAACTGGGCGAGCATGAGCATTCTCGACACATCGGCAAGGTACGATTTTCGGAAAGCCTCGTCCGATCCCGGCTCGGGTTTCGCGGTGACGAGAGCGCCCGACTTGAAATCGAGAATCGAGGTCATCCCCTCTTCGTACGATCCGGCAAGCATGACCGGCAGCTTTTCGGGCGCCAGGCACTGCAACATCTCGAACTGAAGTCTAACGGAGGGCTGGATATTGTAGAGCACGATCAGCCTGAGGTCGAACTCCTGAGTCGTGAGCAGGTTAGTGAACTCTCTCTTGTAGGTGAAATTGAGATCTGCCACGGGTGCGCAGTCCATCAGAATGAAAACCGGCTGCTTCGAGAGATTTTCCTCTCCGGTCAGGGAGCTGAAATCGGCGGCATAGAGACGATCCGGAACGATGTCGTGGTCGGCCAGCTCCTGCACATGAATGATGTCTGTTCCAATCAGACTGTATTTTCTGGTATAGTTACCTTGACGATGTTCGAAACTCCAATGATCTTTTTCGGTAACCGAAAGTCCTGAAACGGGGCATTGAGTCATAGTGATGGACTTTAGGAATTGATGAGATGAAAGTGAAGATAATTTATCTAATACCATACCAATTACTTTAATATCCGATATTGTTTGTATAAAAAAAACAATCAGCGTGATTTTTTTCTTCGTTATAACGTCAAAAAGCGCTGTTTGCTGTTTTTTTTCACTTGAATAATTACTCATGGCGGTTAAAATACTCTTTGTCTGTTACGAAAATATCTGCCGCTCACCCATGGCGGAGGGGGCTTTCGCTCACGCGGCGTCGCTCTGCGGGGCCGATGGATGGTTCGAAATCGAGTCCGC
>JAAXWU010000179.1 GCA_013334855.1 Chlorobaculum sp.
GGGAGGTCGAAAGCAAGTCTTTCGATGTGCCGGATGTCATGGTGATGCCTCTCAGCCGGTTTGGCAACAGCTTCCGTGAAATTCCCGAAAAAAAGAAGGTCATTCTGGCTTGCAGAAGCGGTCACCGCAGTGCATCAGCAGCTTCCATGCTCATGAATCAGGGTTATAAAAACATCATGAACCTGCAACATGGCATCATGGGCTGGGAACATGCCGGACTGCCAGTCAAAAAGGAGCACTCAGCAAGCCCTTTGACTTCACTGTTCAAAATGTTCCGCAAGGAAGCCTGAAGCCAGCTCCTCGCCGTGAGTGCGGGCATTACGTCGCCGATGCCCGCCCACTTCGCTGATACGCCCGATAATCTGCATCATCAACTCCTTTCCTGACGCCCACTGCCTCAAAGCCCGCGCCGCATTCAGTTGCGCTACGAGACAATACCTCCCGAGCGTATTGGCTGAAAAAGCCATACACACACTTTTTATTCGCCAATCGATGAAATACATAAATTTTTTGAAAGAAAAGCTTGTTTCTTGTCGTATTACATGAATGTGGTATTGGCCGCTATTGAACACCATCTGCGCTCTCGGCGAGTCAGCATAACGCATCACTGTTCCATCGCAAAATCCGTTACCCATGACCGACAAGCTGTTCATCGTTCAGAATATCAGCCACGAGGGGCCGGGAATCCTCCAAGAGTTGCTGAACGAGCACAAGATCGCTTTCGAGCGATATGATCTTTCAAAAGGAGATTCGCTGCCCGATCCGACCGGCTACGCTGGCATGGTGGTGCTGGGTGGCCCGCAAAGCGCTAACGACGCGAGCGCAGAGATCACCGGAGAGCTGAAGGCGATCCGCCAGGCGCTCGACGCTTGTGTGCCGTACCTCGGCATCTGCCTCGGCTTACAGCTTCTCGTCAAGGCGGCGGGCGGCGGCGTGGTGCGATGCGAGCAAAAAGAGATCGGGTTTCGTGAACCTGACGGCGAGCCGTTCATGGTCGAGCTGACCGGCGAGGGCCGACGCGACGCGCTTTTCCGCGGAATGCCGGAGCGGCTCCGGGTCTTTCAGCTTCACGGCGAGACGGTCACGCTGGATGAAAGCATGGCGTTGCTCGCCACGGGCCGGGGGTGCCGAAACCAGATCGTGCGGGTTGGCGAAAATGCATGGGGTCTGCAATGCCACTTCGAAATGACTTCCGCGATGTTCGAGAGCTGGATTGGTATCGATCACGATTTGAAGATGATGGATAGAGAGGAACTGCTGCGGGAGTTCAGTGCCATCAGCGAGGAGTATGCTGAAACCGGGCGGGCGATCCTGCGTAATTTCCTTGAAATCACGGGACTACTGCAAACATAAGCGTAATCAGAGACGATGAACAGCGGCCATGAAATCGATCAGCGCCGGGCGCGGCGGCTGAACCTGAGGCAGGATCAGAGAGGCCCTGTCATCTACTGGATGTCGAGAGACCAGCGTTTCCGGCACAACTGGGCGCTGCTTTTCGCCTGCCATAAAGCTCGCTTGCTGCAACAGCCGCTCGAAGTGGTTTTTACCCTCGCCTCTTCGTTCCTTGGCGCTCCGTTGCGCCATTACGACTTTATGTTCAAAGGACTTGCCGAGGTCGAACGCTCCCTGCGGGACACTGGAATTCCTTTGATCGTGCTCTCTGGCGAGCCGGATGTCACTGTGCCAGCCTACGCCGAGGAGCGGCGGGCGGGGCTGGTGGTGAGCGATTTTTCACCGCTGACGCCCGTGCGGCAATGGAAAAGAAATGCCGCCGCGGCGCTCTCTTGCGCCATCTACGAGGTCGATGCCCATAACATCGTTCCCGTCTGGCTCGCCTCTCCCAAGCAGGAGTACGCTGCCCGCACGATCAGGCCGAGGCTCGAAGCCCTGCGCCGATCGTTTTGCACCCCCTTCCCGCAACCCGAAGCCTTCTGTCAGCCAGGCAGCCTGAACTGCCCGCCGGTGAACTGGGATGATCTTCTGGAGATGCTCGATGTTGACCGTTCGGTGAAGCCGGTCTCCGGCATCACGCCGGGAGAGGCGGCGGCGGAAGATCGCTTGCGCCGGTTTCTCGTCTCGGTGATCGACCGCTATGCCGACGAGCGCAACGATCCCAACGCGGAGGCTGTGTCGGGTCTGTCGCCATACCTGCACTTCGGCCAGCTCAGCGCCCAGCAAGCCGCTTTCGAGGCGGCCAGATGCGAGACGTCAAAGGAGAACCGGGAGGCATTCATCGAGGAGCTGTTCGTTCGACGCGAGCTGGCGGAAAATTACTGCCTCTATAACGAAAAATACGACTCGTTCGACGGTATCCCGGAGTGGGCCAAAGCGACCCTGATGGAGCACGCTGCGGATCAGCGAGACTATCTCTATACGCCGGAGGAGTTCGAAGCCGCCAAAACCCACGATCCGCTCTGGAACGCCGCCCAGCTTTCGCTTGTCGAATCGGGCGTGATGCATGGCTACATGCGGATGTACTGGGCCAAGAAGATTCTCGAATGGAGCCAAAGCCCGGCGGCGGCATTCGACACCGCGCTGTGGCTCAACGACCGCTACGCCCTCGACGGACGCGATCCGAACGGCTACGCGGGCGTGGCGTGGTCGATTGGCGGCCTGCACGACCGTCCCTGGAGCGAGCGCCCGGTCTACGGCAAGATCCGGTACATGAACGCCAGCGGCTGCGCAAGGAAATTCGACGTGAACCGCTACATCGCCTCGATGACCAGCGCTTCGCAAGCGACGCTTTTCTGACGAACTTCCGCAACCCTCCCTCCCTGAAATGCCATTGGCAGGATCGGATATTTTCCCTTATCTTTTACTTTCAAGCCGTATAATCTGCGTCACCAGAGACAGGAAATCGGGCGCAGTCCGTTGTATGAACCCAAAGCTGAAAATGAAAGCAAGGAAAACGCAGGTGAATTGCTGCGATTTGTACAGTTCCCCACTCTGTTTGTGAAGCAAGCAGTGCTATTGTTAAAAGAAAAAATGAAGCTTTGGTGTCATATATGGAAACTCTATAATCAATACACGGCGTTATATGGAGTTAAATAAAACGTAGAGGAGGCAACGTGGAGTATACTCAAAAAGAAGCGGGATTTTTACCGCAATTTGGTGAATTCATTGGAGCGCGTACAGCCTTTTTAGGTTCGCTTGCGATTATCTCGGTATTTTTTCCTTTTATAAACAAGCGCTTTCAAACAATTCCGGTGGAGGCGTATGGGATCGATGATGGCGTGTTTAACATCCTCCCGCCAACATTGATTACCGTGATCGCTACGATTGTGGCTTTCATTGCCGTAATATCGATATTCTCTATGCGAGGTTCGTACAGGGGGCGCGGGAAGCGCGATGCGCGACGCAAGGCATGGATATCGATAACAGTCAGCATGGCGAATCTCGTGGCATATCTAATTATTTATAAAATATATCGCATGTACATCTATCCCGTGGTCAACATAAGCGTTGATGACTTGCGAAAGCTGTTTTTTGAAGCGCCATTGTTGCTTGTCTATACTACTTTCTATTCTCACCTCACGCAAACGTTGATGCTCGTGGCCATGACAAAATTTTATAGATAAGTGAAGTGTACCCCAGC
>JAAXWU010000001.1 GCA_013334855.1 Chlorobaculum sp.
AAGCCCCAGTTTCGACGCTCCATGTGTATCGCCCGACAAATCTGAAGCATGACACCTTTTGTTCCTCTTACGCTAAAAACTCTTTTCAGTTGCCCCGGACTTCAGTCCGGGGTTAACAGACAAAAAATCAGGGCTTTAGCCCAATCTCTTTTTAAGGTAACAATTGTGGCTCGTCGTTACCCTTTCACTGAAATTCAGGATTCTTCCGTCCAACCGCAAAAAATGGCACTCCCCTCTGCGGAATTTTACCTTGATGACGGAGATTGTTTTCTTTCAGAAACGTCCGCTTTCTTTCAATCGCCGAAACGATACGATCATGACCCTCACCCGCTCTATCGATGAAGAGGCCGTCGCCACCATCAGGCTTCTGGCGGTCGATATGGTTGAAAAAGCCCGCTCCGGCCATCCGGGACTGCCGCTTGGCGCGGCTCCGATGGCCTACGCGCTGTTCACGAAAATCATGCGTTTCAACCCCGCCAATCCCGAGTGGCCGAACCGCGACCGCTTCGTGCTCTCGGCGGGCCACGGCTCGGCGCTGCTCTACGCCATGCTGCACCTCTGCGGCTACGGCCTCGGCATGGAGGAGCTGAAGCAGTTCCGCCAGTTCGGCAGCCGCACGCCGGGCCACCCCGAGTACGGCCACGCGCCCGGCGTCGAGACCACCACCGGCCCGCTCGGCCAGGGCCTCGCCACCGCCGTTGGCATGGCCGCCGCCGAGAGGTTCCTCGCGGCGAAGCTCAACACCCCGGAGCGCACGCTCATCGACCACTTCACCTACGTGATATGCAGCGACGGCGACCTCATGGAGGGCGTCAGCTCCGAAGCCTCGTCGCTCGCCGGGCACCTGAAGCTTGGACGGCTGATCTGTCTCTACGACAGCAACCACATCTCCATCGAAGGCTCGACCGACCTCGCCTTCACGGAAGATGTCGCCCGCCGCTACGAGGCGTACGGGTGGCACGTCATCTCGCACATCGACGGCAACGACCTCGCCGCCATCGAAGAGGCCGTGCGCGACGCGCAGGAGGTGACGGACAATCCGTCGCTCATCATCGTCAAGACGACCATCGGCTACGGCAGCCCGCACAAACAGGGCACGGCATCAGCGCATGGCGAACCGCTCGGCCCGGAGGAGGTGAAGCTGGTCAAGCGGGCGTTCGGGTTTGACGAGGATGCGTCGTTCGTCGTGCCGGATCGGGTGTACGCGCACTTCCGCGAGGTGGCCGGACGCGGCGCAAAGCTCGAAGCGGAGTGGCAGGCGCAGTGGCAGACGTTCGAGCGGGACGAACCCGCGCTTGCGGCGGCAATCACCGAGCTGCTCGCGGGCCGTTTCCCCGAAGCGTGGCTGCCCGATCTGCCGGAGTTTCCGGTGGGCGAAAAGCTCGCCACGCGGCAGGCATCGAAAAGCGTGCTCACGAGCATCGCCAAAAAGGTGCCTCTCCTTGCCGGAGGTTCGGCTGACCTTGCCCCATCGACCGGAACGCTCTACGCCGGAAGCCGCGACTTCGAGGCGGAAAGCTATGACGGCTCGACCTTCCACTTCGGCGTCCGGGAGCACGCGATGGGCGCAATCGTCAACGGTATGGCGCTGTCGAAACTCGTCATCCCCTACGGCGCGACTTTCCTCATCTTCGCCGACTACATGAAACCGGCTCTGCGCATCGCCGCCCTGATGCAGTCGCCCTCGATCTTCATCTTCACCCACGACAGCATCGGCCTCGGCGAGGACGGCCCGACCCACCAGCCCATCGAGCAGCTCGCCATGCTCCGCGCCATGCCGGGCTTCGACGTGTACCGTCCGGCGGACGCGAACGAAGCGGCGGCGGCGTGGCTGATCGCGCTGAAACGCCGCAAACCGGCGGCGCTCGTGCTGACGCGACAGGGTTTGCCGGTGCTCGATGACGCTGACGGACGCCTCCGCAGCGGCGTGGCAAAAGGCGGCTATGTGCTGGCGGATTGGGCGGATAGCGACGATGCGGACGACCGGCGGATCATCATCGTGGCGACCGGCTCCGAGGTGCATCCCGCGCTCGAAGCGAAAGCGCTGATCGAAGCGCAGGGATACGCCACGCGGGTGGTCTCGATGCCGTCGCGGGAGCTGTTCGCCGAGCAACCGGCGGAGTATCGCGCCGCCGTGCTGCCTCCAGTGGTTCGGGCGCGAGTCGTCGTCGAAGCCGCCGCAACCTTCGGCTGGCACGACATTGCGGGCGACGGCGGCGCGGTCATCGGCCTCGACCGCTTCGGCATGTCAGCCCCCGGCTCGCAGGCGCTGGAGCACTTCGGCTTCACCGCCGCCAACATCGCCGCAAAAGCGCTGGAGCTGCTCGACAACTTAACATCATGAACGACAACAAGATGACACACTGGATCTGTGCGCCGCACGACGCGCTTCTCGAACGTGCCGCCGCCTTCATCACCGACGCGGCGTACCGGGCGGTGGCCGAGCGGGGCCGTTTCACGCTGGTGCTGTCGGGCGGCAACACCCCGCGAGCGCTGCACCAGAAGCTCGTCGAAGGGATCAGCGAAGAACGCTACCTCGAACTCGGCTACACCCTGCCCGGCGAGGTGCGCCGAAACGCCAGCAACCCCGAAGCAATCGAGCTGCCCTGGGCGCACACTCTGCTCTTTCTGGGCGACGAGCGCTACCTGCCGCCGAGCCACCCCGACAGCAACTACGGCATGGCCCGCGAAACGCTATTACGCCACGTCTGCGTAAAACCGGAGAACATCCACATGATGCCAACCGAATCGGACGATCCGGCAGAGGATGCCGAACAGTACGAAACACTGCTCCGGGGCCTGTTCCGCAAACGCGGCGCAGATGCGGACGACGCCCCACCCTCGTTCGACCTCATCCTCCTCGGCCTCGGCGACGACGGCCACACCGCCTCCCTCTTCCCCGGCGACGAAAAGTCGCTCGACGAAAAAGAGCGCTGGGTGATCGCCGTCAACGCCCCCAACGGCAAACCACCGGGAATGAGGCTGACGTTGACGCTGCCCGTCATCAACGAAGCCGCCAACGTACTCTTCCTCATCCCGCCGACACGCTACGAGCTTGCCCGAAGCATCACCAACGGCGAGAAGCCGGAGCTACCGGCAGGGATGGTGAAGCCGAGGAGTGGGAATGTTTGGTGGTTTGTGGAGGGGATGTATTTTAAGAACAGCCTTTGATAAAAAAGATAAACGCAATAATTCCAACACCAATCCATAACGGATTAAAATCACCATCGCTACCACCACTACTAACAGAAGTAGAACCAGAAGAACTCCTGTTTGGATATCTTAGGCGATTTGCTATTTGATTAACCTCTTTTTTTGCCTGCTGATCCTTATCGTCACCCTCACTAAAATCCCGTGTAAGAAAGTATTGACATTTACGTTCGTCAAAAACCTTCATATGTTTACTATTTATATCCTTATCGCTATACCCCATCTCTTTATACAAAAGGCATGTATCATTACCTGAGGCATCGGCGCCAAAATTAAACATACAATCCCTACATTCAACAACAGAATTGGGGTATTCATAACCTTCAGGATCTATATATTTCGATCCAACAAATGCGCTACGGCCCTTATATCTATTATATATATCAACACAGCTTCCCATAGTAAATCAAGTAAATTTTAGAAGTTTAGTCTTTTTCGCATCATTTTCAGAACACTCAGAATGCTTTCCCTACACGCGTAAAACTCGAAGGACTATCTAGTTTTGAAACATAACCGCTAAACGCTTTAAAGCCATTCACATAAAGCGTGTCCTCAGAACCCTCAAAAATAACTGTTGCTAAACCGTTTTCGTCTGTTTTATGCACAGTATCCGTATTGTAAGTACTTACCGTTTGCATAGAAACGCCGTTCCCCGCATCATCAACAACATAGACTTTAACTACTTTTGACATTGCCTTGCTCCTTTTTTCTTTTAAAAAAAACACAAAAAAATTAACAAAAAAAAACGAATTGACAAAGCAATTCATACGAAAAAACCGCGAATCTTTCAATAAAGAGCCCGGCCGCAAGCGGCGGGGAATCTGACCCATCGAGATTGAAATGATGTCTTTGAGGCGCACAGAAAAATCTCATACTGCCGACTTCATCAAAGAAATAAATCATCGCCTTCCCCACCATCCATCACCCGTAAATCCGCGATGATTCCGGCCCCCAGCTATGGACGGGATACAGCTCCGGGGCTTGGCCGTTGATTGAATCCTTCAGGCTGTCGATGATGGCCCAGGAGTGTTCGACTTCGATTCCCATATTCAGGCGGGATTCATCCCGCCGGACATTTCGGCTTTGGTATTCATGTTGCCCCGGACTTCAGTCCGGGGAAGAAAAAACCTCCCTCCTCATGGGCTTCAGCCCAATTTCTTATATTTCAGCTTGACCGGAAGACTTCAACCCCAATCTCTTCCCAAAATGCCATATATCAAAATCTGGATTCATTGCGTCTGGGCAACGAAAAACCGCTCGGCAATTATGGATCATGACGTTCGCACAAACCTCTTCAGCCACATCGCGAAATATGCCGGTAATCAGGGCATTTTTATCGATCGGATTAACGGAAGCAATGACCATGTCCATCTCCTGATCTCTCTTGGTTCCAATCAGACTATTGCCAGCGTCATTCAGACCATCAAGGGAGAATCATCGTGCTGGATGAACAAAAGTGGTATGATCCCTTTCCGGTTCGCCTGGCAGAATGATTATTTCGCCGTTTCCGTCAGTGAATCACAACTCGACACGGTTCGTGCTTATATCGATGCTCAGGTTGAACATCACAGAGTGAAAACCTTTGCCGACGAGTATCAGGAGTTCATTGGGAAGTTTGGATTTGCTGACAGGCTCTGATGATTCCGGGGTATGAAGAAATTGGGCTGAAGCCCGGTATTTTTTTTGTCATGTAGTCCCCGGCTTGAAAGCCGGGGCAACTAAACAGCAATGTAAGAGCTTAATGTCCGTCGGGTTGAAACCCTCCTGAGTATAAGAAGCTGGGGCAATAATTGCTCCAGCCATTAAACCTCTCAAACAATTGCCCCGGACTTTAGTCCGTGGTTTATGGATAAAACAAAATAAATCAGGGCTTTAGCCCAATTTCTTACAACGGCGGCGATTGCGATTTTTTATTGCCTGGACAATTGAAATGACAATAAAAGTTTGAGTGTCCATGCCAGAATACTCAAAATCCACCCCCACCAATCTCACCCGTAAATCCGCGATGATTCCGGCCCCCAGCTATGCACCGGATACAGCTCCGGGGCTTGGCCGTCAATTGAATCTTTCAGGCTGTCGATGATGGCCCAGGAGTGTTCGACGCTGTCTTTGCGGATGAAGTTCATCTGGTTGCCTTCGATGGCGTCGAGCAGCAGGCGGTGGTAGGGCGTGAGGCCCTCGCCCTGGAAGGTTTCGCGGTAGTCGAACTTCATGAAGACCGGATCGGTGATCATCTGCTCGCCGGGTCGTTTCGCGCCGAAGCGGATGGCGACCGTCTCGTCGGGCTGGATGCCGAGCACCACCTGGTTCGGCGTGCTGCACGCTGCGCCGCCGTACGGCCCGTAGTAGTTCTGCGGCGGGCAGCGGAAGGTGATCACGATTTCGGTCACGCTTTTGGCGAGATTCTTGCCCGCCTTCATGTAGAACGGCACGCCCGACCAGCGCCAGTTATCGATGTGGAACTTCACGGCGGCGAAGGTCTCGACCTTCGATTCCGGCGCGACCCCTTTTTCGGCGACGTACCCCTCGTACTGGCCGAGCACCACCGAATCGAGCACCGAGTCGAGGTTGAAGCGGCGCACCGAGCGCAGGATTTTGGACTTCTCGTCGCGGATCGAGTCGGCTTCGAGATCGACCGGCGGCTCCATCGCGATGGCCGCGAGCAACTGCAAGCCGTGGTTCTGGATGATGTCGCGCAGCAACCCGGCCTCCTCGTAATAGCCGCCGCGCCCCCGAATGCCGAAATCCTCGGCGATGGTAATCATGACCTGCGCGATGTACTGCCGGTTCCAGAGCGGCTCGAAGATGCCGTTGGAGAAGCGGAACACCATGATGTTCTGCACCGGCTCCTTGCCGAGATAATGGTCGATGCGGTACACCTGCCGCTCCTCGAACACCTCGTCGATGACGCGGTTCAGCTCGTGGGCGCTTTCGAGGTCGTGGCCGTAGGGCTTTTCGGCGACGAGCTTCCGCCACCCGGCGCAGGAACGCTCGCGTCCGCCCAGTCCGGCAGCACCGAGATTCCTCACAACGGTTGGCGCGAGACTTGGCGGTATCGACAGATAGAACATCAGGTTGCGGCAGGTGCGCCCGTTTCCCTCGTCGCTCATGATCTCGTCGCGCAGCCTCGCGTAGCCCGCCGGATCGTCGAGATCGACGCGGGCATAAAAGAGGCGGCGGCAGAAGGCGTCGAGCCTCGCCGCATCGGTGGCGGCTTCGGGCGAGTGCTCCATCAGCCGCTCGCGAACGCTCTGGCGGAACTCGTCGTGGCTCATCTCCTGCCGCCCGACGCCGATCAAGCGGAAGCTCTCCGGCATGTGGCCCCAGCGGGCGAGCTGGAAGATCGACGGGAAGAGCTTGCGCGACGCCAAGTCGCTGCTTGCGCCGAAGATGACGATGGTGAAGTTGTCGAGAGTGCCGCTCATGGTTTCGCCTCCCCGGCTTCCGGCGACTGGAAGGCGTGGCCGCCGAATTCGTGGCGCAGCGCCGCGACCACCTTGTCCGAAAAGCTTTCGCTGCTTTGCGACCTGAAGCGCTCGAAAAGCGCACCGGTGATGATCGGAGCGGAGACGCCGAGTTGCACGGCGGCCTCGACCGTCCAGCGCCCCTCGCCCGAATCGGCCACCGCGCCGCCGAGCCAGCCGAGATCACCATCCCTGGTGAAAGCCTTTTCGGCCAGCTCCATGAGCCATCCGCGAATCACCGAGCCGTTCGACCAGACCCGCGCCACCGTTTCGTTGTCGAGGTCGTAGCCGCTGGCGCGAAGCAGGTCGAACCCTTCGCCAATCGCCTGCATCATGCCATACTCGATGCCGTTGTGCACCATCTTCACGAAGTGGCCCGCGCCGGAAGCGCCCATGTAGCCGCAGCCATTCTCGACGCAGAGGCCGCGCAAGAGCGGCTCGACCGCCTCGTACGCCTCGCGCTCGCCCCCAACCATCATGCACGCCCCGTGGCGAGCGCCATCGAGGCCGCCGCTGGTGCCGACGTCGAGCATATGGATGCCCTCTTCGCGAAGCTTTGCAGCGCGGGCCACGGTGTCCGTATAGCGCGAATTGCCGCCATCGATGACAATGTCGCCCGCCTTCAGAAACGGCGCGAGTCCGTCAATCACCGCATCGACCGGCGGCCCGGCAGGCACCATCATCCAGACGATTCGCGGCGCGGCGAGTTCACTGGCGAGCTGCTGCAAAGAACCGGCAGGCGTCGCGCCCTTGTCAGCAATCGCCGCAACCGCCTCCGCCGAAACATCATACGCCACCACCTCGTGCCCGAGTTCAAGCAAATGCTCGACCATGTTGAACCCCATCTTGCCGAGGCCGATGAATCCTGTCTTCATATCTATGCTCCTTTTTGGCAGATAGTACCCCCGCAGGTGGTTATTGGTTCCGATCCTCCGGCGGCGATTCAGGAACTCATCCTGAACCGGCGCTGTCCAGGCGGCATCTTCCATGTCGCAAGCGAGTCCAGCGGGAGGGAGAGGAAACGGCGGATCGGTTACAGAATGAATTCGAGGTCGCAGCCCTTTTCGGCGGCGCGGGCGGCGAAGTCGCGAAGCTGGCGGAGGAAGTCGAGCGTCTTTGCCGGGTCGATTTCGCGCCAGTAAGCGATGCGTTCAGGGTCGTCCTGCCAGCCGAGCATGATGCGTTCGGGGCTTTTCCCGCCGATGGTTTCGATGCAGTTGTCGATGATCCCGCGCATCGCGCCGATGTTCGCCGATGCGAGAAACACTTCGTCCCAACTGTCAAGTCCGTTGTTCGATTCGGAGATGAACGGCAGTGCGTTGAGCGCCTCGATGACACCGTAGTGGAAGAGCGCGGCGTAGCTCTGCGCGTCGATCTCAAGTGAATCGTACACCTTGTACTCGCTGTCCGAAAGCTTCACGGAGCCAACCGTTCCGGCGCGGTAGATCGGCAATTCGCGGTGCTGGAGGTTCTCTTCGTCGATGAGGATGTGTCGAACAGTCATGGGATGGGGTGTGCTGAAACGTTTAATTTATCGCCACTGTTTTTTTCGAATAAATTGATTTGAAATGGCATCCGTTTTATTATAGTTATTTTACATAGAGACGTAAAACAGTCCGGTTCAAAAACCGGTCATTGAAAAGTATAAAAAGCATCTCAAGAAGCTTACCCTCAATTTTACCTAAACACGAAATAATGGAAGGAAATTTTTCGAATAGAGTTCAGGATGTCATCAGGCTCAGCCGCGAAGAGGCGCTGCGTCTCGGACATGACTATATCGGCACGGAGCATCTCCTGCTCGGCCTGATCCGCGAAGGAGAGGGTATCGGCGCGAGGATTCTCAAAAATCTCAAAGTCGATCTGTTTCGCCTGAAGCAGAAGATCGAGGAGAACACCCATCCCAAGGTTCCCGCGGCGCAGATGGGCAACGTGCCGCTGACCAAGCAGGCCGAGAAGGTGCTCAAGATCACCTATCTCGAAGCCAAGATATGCAAGTCCACCGTTATCGGCACGGAGCATCTGCTGCTCTCGATCCTCAAGGGGGATGACAATATCGCCGCCCAGATTCTCGAACAGTTCGGTGTGACCTACGATCTGGTCAGGGAGGAGCTGGTGACCATCACCACGGGCCGGAGCGAGGCGGACGAGCCGCCGATGGAGGGTTCGTACTCGACCGGAAGCACGGATCGTCCGTCGAAAAAGCCCGATCCCAAGCGCGGCGAGCGCACCAAGACGCCGGTACTCGACAACTTCGGACGCGACATCACGCGCCTCGCGATGGAGGACAAGCTCGACCCGATCATCGGGCGCGAAAAGGAGATCGAGCGCGTGGCGCAGGTGCTCAGCCGCCGCAAAAAGAATAACCCGGTGCTGATCGGCGAACCGGGCGTCGGCAAGACGGCCATCGCCGAGGGGCTTGCGCTCAAGATCGTGCAGCGCAAGGTGTCGCGTGTGCTCTATGACAAGCGCGTCGTGGCGCTCGACCTCGCGGCGCTCGTGGCGGGCACGAAGTACCGCGGCCAGTTCGAGGAGCGCATGAAAGCGCTCATGAACGAGCTGGAGCGTTCCCGCGACGTAATTCTCTTCATCGACGAGCTGCACACCATCATCGGCGCGGGCGGTGCGTCGGGTTCGCTCGACGCGAGCAACATCTTCAAGCCGGCGCTGGCTCGCGGCGAGTTGCAGTGCATCGGCGCGACCACGCTCGACGAGTATCGCCAGTACATCGAGAAGGATGGCGCGCTCGACCGCCGTTTCCAGAAGATCATGGTCGAGCCAACCTCGGTCGAGGAGACTATCCAGATTCTCAACAACATCAAGAACAAGTACGAAGCGCATCACCACGTGCAGTACTCCGAGGATGCCATCGAGAAGGCCGTCAAGCTTTCGGAGCGCTACATCACCGACCGCTTCCTGCCCGACAAGGCGATCGACGTCATGGACGAGGCTGGCGCGAGGGTGCACCTGAGCAATATCCACGTGCCGCAGGAGATTCTCGAACTCGAAAAGTCCATCGAGGAGATCAAGAGCGAGAAGAACAAGGTGGTCAAGATGCAGAACTTCGAGGAGGCCGCCCGCCTGCGCGACAGGGAGAAGAACATGCTCGAAGCGCTCGACCACGCCAAGCAGGAGTGGGAGGAGCAGTCGATGGAGAGCGTGTACGACGTGACCGAGACGGACATCTCGTCGGTCATCGCCATGATGACCGGCATTCCGGTTGTCCGCGTGGCGCAATCCGAGTCGCAGAAGCTCTTGAACATGGAGGCGGAGCTGAAAAAGGAGGTCATCGGCCAGGACGAGGCGATCAAGAAGATCACCAAGGCGATCCAGCGCACCCGCGCCGGGCTGAAGGATCCGTCGCGCCCCATCGGCTCGTTCATCTTCCTCGGCCCGACCGGCGTCGGCAAGACCGAGCTGGCCAAGGCGCTGACCCGCTATCTGTTCGACAGCGAGGATGCGCTCATCCGCGCCGACATGAGCGAGTACATGGAGAAGTTCTCGGTGAGCCGCCTGGTTGGAGCGCCTCCCGGCTACGTCGGCTACGAAGAGGGCGGCCAGCTCACCGAAAAGGTGCGCCGCAAACCCTACTCGGTGGTGCTGATCGACGAGATCGAGAAAGCGCATCCCGACGTGTTCAACATCCTTTTGCAGGTGCTCGACGAGGGAGTGCTGACCGACGGGCTTGGTCGCAAGGTCGATTTCCGCAACACGATCATCATCATGACCTCGAACATCGGCGCGAAGGAGATCAAGAGCTTCGGCTCGGGCAGCGGCATGGGCTTCTCGGCTCCCGACGACGGCACCGGCAGCTACAAGGCGATGAAGTCAACCATCGAGGACGCTCTGAAGCGCGTGTTCAATCCGGAGTTCCTGAACCGCATCGACGACTCGATTGTGTTCCACCAGCTCGAAAAGTCGGACATCTTCAGGATTATCGACATCACGGCGGGCAAGCTCTTCAAGCGCCTGAAGGAGATGGGCATCGAGGTGCAGATCGACGAGAAGGCCAAGGAGTTCCTCGTCGAGAAGGGCTACGACCAGAAGTACGGCGCACGTCCGCTCAAAAGGGCTTTGCAGAAGTACGTCGAGGATTCGCTTGCCGAGGAGATGCTCAAGGGGCGCTTTACCGAAGGCAGCGTGATCCGCATCAGCTTCGACGAAGAGGCAAAGGAGCTTCGCTTCCTCGATGGCCCGCCTGCCGCTGAACCAGCTCCAAAAAAGAGCAAAAAGGAGGAGAAGCTCGACAAAGAGTGACGCCCCGAAAGATCGTCAGACAGGAAGTAGTACCCTGCCCCATGCTGATCGCGGTAAAAAACCGGAAAGGCATGAGGGCAGGTCGTCTTTTCGGCTGAACGGGTTGCAGCCGACGAGACGTACTTCGCATGTCAACCCGTAATGTTACGAAGGGACAACTATGAAAAACAGATTGATACTCACTGTACCCCTGCTCTCCGCTACGATGTTACTTCAAGCAGGGTTGACGGCACTCGCCGCCGAGGAAGCGGCATGGTATCAGCCGCCGCCGCCATCGGCAACCCAGCCGAGCCAAACGCCGAGACCCGTGCCGGTACAACCGGCGCCTCCACCGCCTCAACCCCGGCAGGAGGAGTACCGAGACTGGAGACCGATGCGGTACGACATGCCGATGCACTACCGGATGATGGAGCCGGAAATGATCTACGGTTATCAGCTCATGTCGTCGAAAGAGTGTCTCGACTACATGAAGCGGCTGCATTCGGCAAAGAGCTTCGAGGAGCGGGAGCAGCTCCGCCTGGAGCATCACCGCCTCATGCAGGAGCGCGCCCGGAAGCGTCACATGATGCTGCCAGACATGCCTGGCCCAGGCAGCGCTCCGGGGTGGTAAGCCATTGGCTTGCCGGAGCCTGATGCAATCAGAAGGCCGCCCTCTCCTGGCGGCCTTTCGTTTTTTTATGTGAAAGATTGAGAGCCAACTTCTGCCGGTCGAGATCATGACGATGAAGCTTCTGCGAAAGAGCTGAAAATCATGACCGTATGACGCCACGATATTGATTTCATACCACTATATTATCGCTTGCCGCCCGGATCTTGACGAACAGGCGAAGGTTGTTGTAACGCACTGATTTGTAGATATTTACCATTGATTTTGCACCCACATGGAGCTTTTTTCCAAACTGGCCGACTTTATCCTGCACATTGACGGGCACCTTCAGGTACTCGCTTCGGAGTATGGCGTCTGGCTGTACGGCATTCTTTTTCTGATCGTCTTCTGCGAAACAGGATTGGTGGTTTTTCCGCTTCTTCCGGGCGACTCGCTGCTCTTCGCCGCCGGATCGCTTGCCGCGATTCCACTGTCGCAGCTCAGCCCGCACTGGCTCTTCGCCATCTTCACCAGCGCGGCGCTGCTTGGCGATACGCTCAACTACTGGATCGGCAGAGGACTCGGGCCGAAGGTGTTCCATTTCGAGAAATCCGCCTTCTTCAATCCTGAGCATCTGAAGAAGACGCACGGATATTTCGAGAAATATGGCGGCAAGACCATCATCATTGCCCGTTTTATCCCGATTGTCCGCACCTTCACCCCATTCGTGGCGGGTATCGGCGCCATGCCCTATCCGAAATTCATTTCGTTCAGCATTGCCGGAGCGCTGCTCTGGGTCGGATCGTTCTGCTATGGCGGATACTTTTTCGGTCAACTGCCGGTTATCAAAAGCAACCTGAAGCTGATGATTTTGGGGATTATCGCCGTGTCGGTGATGATTCCGGCTGTCGAGTACTTGAAGCATCGACTCCGGAAGTGAGCATCGCGGCATCGATGTTCCCGAAAACGGGCAAAAAATAATTATGGTAATTTCCCGAATCTTCTTATAATCCACTCCTTCATCGGCGTATAGCGCAGCCTGGTAGCGCACTACCTTGGGGTGGTAGGGGTCGTGGGTTCAAATCCCGCTACGCCGACAAGTTTTTCCCTTCTTTATCCGGATGAGTTCCTTTCTCAACAAAAACCGGAATTTCTATTATGGACTTTGAATGCCAATTCGTGTGCGAGCTGAAAGAGCTTGCACCGACGTCAGCCCTCTTCATTCGCGCGAGCACCACCATGAGCGAGCTCGGGTCGCTGTTTGAGAGCGGCTATCATGATATTCTGCAACTGCTTGCAAGCCAGCAGAAAGCGCCGTCCGGGCCGCCCTTCGCCCGCTACTTCGGCATGAGCGCCGGGACGTTCGAGATCGAATTCGGCTTTCCCGTCGAAAACGGTGTCGAGGGCGATGGAAAGATCGTCACCGGCTCGACCCCGTCGGGCAAAGCCGCGAGCTGCATGTATATCGGACCGTATGGCGAGATCGAGGCGGCCTACGACGCGCTCATGAAGTGGGTTGACGATAACGGCTTTGCGCTGAACGGCGAGGCGTATGAAATCTATCTCGACAATCCCGCCGAAACGCCGCCAGACCAGCTCAGAACGCGCATCTACCTGATGCTTGCTGAAGGCTGACGGGAATTGTATCCCTGTCGCGGTGATTCTATAAAGAGAAAGAACTTTATAATTATATCACCGATAGCCTCGCATGAATCTGCGCGATCTGCACTGCATCGTTATCGGAGCCGGTATCGGCGGTCTTGCCACCGGTGCGCTGCTCGCCCGCCGGGGCGTGCAGGTCACGGTGCTCGAAGCGCGTCACTATCCGGGCGGCTGCGCCTCCACCTTTACCTCCGGCGGCTATCGCTTCGACGCGGGCGCGACCGTGGGTTGCGGCTTCCACTCCGGCGGGCCGCTTGACAATCTCGGCAAGGAGCTTGGCATCATCTGGCCGGTACACGCCGAGCCGATTGCCTGGCAGTACCGGCACCGTGACCTTCGCCTTGATCTTTCATCCTCTCGTGAGAATATCATCGCCCGCTTTCCCCGGTCGCAAACTTTCTGGGACGAACAGGCCCGCCTTGCCCGGACGCTCTGGCGCTTGTCCGCCGATGGCCTGCCCTGGCCCGTCGCCGGTGCCCGGGATGTAGCCGGAATTGCCGGACGGGCGCTCGCGTCACTGCCGGACTCACTCCGCCTCCTTCCGTTCGTGAGACAATCCGCACACGAGTGGCTCGCTTCGCACGGTCTCGACGCCGATGCCGATTTCATGCGCTTCATCGACGCGCAGCTCCTGATCTCCGTCCAGACCACCTCGCGCCACGCCAATGCGCTGAACGCCGCCATCGCGCTCGATCTGCCCGTTGCGGGCACCTGGCGCGTCGAGGGCGGCATCGGCGCGGTGGCCCGGCTTCTTGCAGAATCGATCGAGCGCGACGGCGGCGCGGTATTGTACAACAAAAAGGTAATCCGGCTCGACAGCATCCGCAGAGAGGTGCTTGGCGTCGAAACTGCCGATGGTGACGCTCTTGCCGCCGATGCACTGATCGCCAACCTCACGCCTGAATCGCTGGAGGTACTCGACGACTCTCCTCCGGCGGGCAAGCAGGATGCGTCGGCCTCCTCCGGCTGGAGCGCCTTCATGCTCTATCTCGGCGTCGATGCCACGATATTCGATCACGCCGGAGCCGACCATCTGCAAATCGTTGCGCCGGATGGCGAGCTTGGCGAAGGAAGGAGCCTCTTCATCTCGGCTTCACCGGAAGGCGAAGCCGGACGAGCGCCCGAAGGTCAACGCGCCGTCACCATTTCGACGCACACCGACGCAGCTCCCTGGTTCGAGACCCTGCATCAGGGCCGAGAGCGGTATGAAGAGATGAAAAAGCAATATACCGACAGGTCGCTTGCACTTCTCTTCGAACAGCTTCCCGAAGCGCGTGACGCTCTCCACTCGATGACGGCGGCTACACCGCTCTCCTGGGAGCTCTGGACGGGGCGGCGCTGGGGTCACGCCGGCGGATACCCGCAAACCTCGCTCTTCGGCGTTCGTGGCCCCGCCACGAAATACAATAATCTGTTCCTCGCCGGGGACTCGATCTTCCCCGGCCAGTCGCTGCCGGGCGTGGTCACCGGAGCACGCCGAACGGTCGAGCTGCTTTCGCAGCGGGCGTCGAAGCTGCGGTGGTGAGAAATTGTTGTTTCTCACTGCTTCAGAGATATGGGACTCATGGGACCTTTGGGACTTGTGGGACTTATAGGAGGAAGAGGAAGGCGCCGTCGCTTGCCACTAATTGGCCTGCTCCGTGTATATTCTTGCTATGGAGCTTCAGGAAAAAATCACGATTCTTTCGGGGGCGGCGCGGTACGACGCTTCGTGCGCGTCGAGCGGTTGCAGCAACGACACGCCGCGCCGGGGGATGGGCAACACCTCGCAGGGGGGCATCTGCCACTCGTGGGCGGATGACGGGCGCTGCATCTCGCTCCTGAAAATCCTGCTCTCCAACGACTGCCGCTACGACTGCGCCTACTGCGTCAACCGCTCCTCGAACCCCGTGCCGCGAGCGTCGTTCACTGCTCGCGAGGTGGTCGATCTGACGATGGAGTTCTACCGGCGCAACTACATCGAGGGGCTGTTCCTCAGCTCGGCGGTCAACGTGAGTCCCGACCACACGATGGAGGCGATGGTGCGAGTGGCGGAAATCCTGCGTAACGAGGAGCGCTTTGGCGGATATATTCACCTCAAGATCATTCCCGGCAGCAGCCCGGAGCTGGTACGCCGCGCTGGACTCGCCGCCGACCGGATCAGCGTCAACATCGAGCTGCCCTCCAGCGAGTCGCTCAAACGTCTCGCGCCGCAGAAGAGCAAAGAGGCGATTCTCGCCCCGATGAAGCTCATCGGCGCGGAGGCTGGCGCGAGCCTCGCCGAGCGGCGCAAGAGCCGCAACGCGCCGCGCTTCGCCCCCGCCGGGCAGAGCACGCAGATGATCATCGGCGCGAGTCCCGAAACCGACCTGCAAATCCTCCGCCTCTCGCAGGGACTCTACAGCCGCATGAACCTCAAGCGGGTCTACTACTCCGCCTTCGTGCCGGTCAACAGCGACAACCGCCTGCCCGTGCTCTCGGCGCCGCCGCTCCTGCGCGAGCATCGCCTCTACCAGGCCGACTGGCTTCTACGCTTCTACGGCTTTTCGGCGGAGGAGATTCTCTCGGACGATGCGCCTAACCTCGACGAATCGTTCGACCCTAAAACCGCCTGGGCGCTGCGAAATCCGGCCTTCTTCCCGGTCGAGATCAACCGCGCCGATTATGCGACTTTGCTGCGCGTACCGGGCATCGGCGTCACCTCGGCCCGGCGCATCATCGCCGCCCGCCGCTTTGCGCCCATCTCGCCGGAGGGAATGAAAAAGATCGGCGTGGTGATGAAACGGGCAAAATATTTCATCACCTGTTCGGGGCGACCTTTTGAAATCATCGATCAGCAACCCGCCCGCCTCCGCCAGCGCCTCCTGCTCGGCGACGGCAGCGAAGCGAAACTACCGAGGCAGCTCGTGTTGCCGGGGCTGGGGTGAGGAAAAATGGATAATTGACAATGGATAATGGATAATTGTAAGATGGGAAGAGAACGTAGGGTTGGAAAAAAAGATTCCAGCGTTATTTGTCCAGCGCTACGAAACACGATAATCCTTTACTTCTTCCATTCGTCCTACAAGACCTATATGTCCTATAAGTCCTATTCTTTCAAGCGAAACACAACCCATGAACAAATACCTCTACGACGGCACGCCAGAGGGGCTGGTGTCGGCCATTGCGGCGATTCTCGATAGCGGCGAAAATCCTGAAAAGACCGTGCTCTCCGTCCGGCAGGATACACTGTTCGAGGAGGGATTGTTCCTGCGCACCGACTCTGCCCTTGCCGAAGCGCTCTTCGAGCGGCTCCGGCAGCGAGCGCCTGATGCCGTGCAGACGCTCTGGTACTTCACGATGGCCGAAGCCGACGGGCTGGAGACGAGCCTTTTGCGCTACGTCGCCCTCGCTTTCGAGCATGGCGACCGGGTCAACGGCTACCTGACCCACGCAAGCGTCAAGGCCATCGTCGGCACGGCCCGCAAGGCTGGCCGTGAATTGCACCGAATGAAGGGTCTCTTGCGCTTCGAACAGCTTCGAGACGGAACCTGGCTGGCTCGGATGGAGCCGGACTGCAACGTCCTCCATCCCCTCGCCCGCCATTTCAGCCGCCGCCTGCGCGGGCAGCAGTGGTTCATCTATGACGTCCGCCGCCGGAGCGCTGCACACTGGAACGGCCGCGACCTCAGCTTCGGTACCCTCGAACAGTTCAGTCGCCCCGAACTCTCCGAAGAGGAAAAAGCCGTCCGGCAGATGTGGCAATCCTTCTTCAAGACCATCGCCATCCCCGAACGCAAAAACCCCCGCCTCCAGAAATCCAACATGCCCGCCAAATACTGGAAATACCTCACCGAAAAGCAGGGGGAGTGATGCGGAGATGACGCCAACCCGCTAATAGAGAAACATCGGCTTGCCCATGACGCTTCGCATCTTCGGGCGGTAGCTGCGCAGGTCGTAGAGTTCGCTGATATCGACCTGCTTGGTGTTGGCCGACACATCAGCCAGCGGCAGGCAGGTGTAGATACCATTCTGCAGCGCCACCATCACGCCGAAGGTCTTTTTTTCAACCAGCTCCACGGCAAGCTGGGCGAAGTTGAAGCCCACCATCAGATCGAGCGCATCCGGAATACCCGAACGCATCAGGTAGCCGAGAGGCTGGCAGATCACCTCCTGGCCGGTCAGCATCGAGATCGTCTCGCGGGTGAGCTGGCCGATACCGGCATGTTCTTTCCCCTCGTCATCGTACCGGCGACCGCAATATTCGATCATCTTGCTGCCGATCATCCGCGCCCCTTCGCTGATGGCGATCATGGAGTAGCAGCTCGGGTTGGCCGCCTTGTCCTGAATCACATACTCGGCAAGCGTTTCGGGATCGAAGGGCACTTCGGGAATAAGGGCGCGGTCAACCCCGGCCAGGTAGGCGCTGATCAGGCAGGTCTCGCCGGTGCTGCGTCCGAACAGCTCGACGATGGTGATGCGTTCGAGCGAGCCGGAGCTGGTGCGGAGCTGGTGGATGTACTGTACGCTCCTCGTAACGGCCGTGCCAAAGCCGATGCAGTAATCCGACCCGTAGACGTCGTTATCCATCGTCTTCGGCACCGCGATCACCCGGACGCCCGCTCTGGAGAGATGCTCCGCGTAGCCGAGCGTATCGTCGCCGCCGATAACGATGATGACATCGAGACCAAGCGCTTCGATGCCGCGAAGCACATGCACGGTAAGGTCGAAATTACCAGAGTGAAACAGCCCCGCACGCAGCAGATGGGACGAACTGCGCAGGAACGCGGGAATCTCTTTCTTCTGGAGGTTGCCGGGATTGACGCGGCTGGTATGAAGCAGGGTGCCACCGGTGCGGTCGATTCGCCGGACAAGCTCGGAATCGAGTTCGGTGATATGCTCCGCGCGGGAGGCCGGATCATCGGGATCGAAGGCCAGGAGGCCGTTCCAGCCCCGACGGATGCCGGTCACCCGGTACCCCTTCTCGGCGCTGATGGTCACGATGGTCTTGATGCACGCATTGATGCCGGGTGCGTCGCCGCCTCCGGTCAGGACACCGATATGCATTGGCTGTCATCCCGTCGAAAAGTTGCGGAACAAACGGCGGATTCAGAAATTACTTCCTCGAACGCCTCGTCTTTTTGACATCGTCGCCAGAAGTGTGCTCCCGGCGGGAGTCGGTCGCGATTTCGCTCGCCGTGCGGGTATCGATTGAATCCGCCGGAGGAATCTGGCCAGGGGCGTTCATCGAATAAAATTCGATCAGGTTGCCATCCGGATCCATCACGAAGAATGCGCGACCTTCACGGCGATGCGCAGGCTGGGTGACCAGATGCACGCCGCGATCGTCGAGATAGATGGCGGCCTGATCGACCTCGGTATCCGTGGCCAGCCTGAAGCCGAAATGATCCACCCGTATATCCCGTGCGTCCGCCGTACCGGGCGTCTCGGCCTTGACCAGGACGAGCATATCGGTATTGAGGCGCAGGTATGAGATATTGGCTCCGGCGCGGTGATCCACCCTGAAGCCGAGAATACCTGCATAGAACTCTTCGGACAACCGTACGTCGTTGACCCGAAGCGTAATCTGGTTAATCCCCGTCAGATTCATCTTCATCCTCGGCCTCCGGCGCTCTGGTTTCAGGAGTTTTTTCGAGAACATAGTCGTACTGGTGATCGAAATACTGCGCGACCGCCTGCTGCGACGGTTTTTCACGGCACTCGAACTCGACGCTGATGGCGATCTGCTCGGGAAATACCTTTTCCGACTCGGACTCCGAAGCGGGATTGCGGATCATCTCCTTGTACGGCAGCAAACGCTCTTCGAGTTCGGAGCGCTCCTCTTCGTGAATCTCCTTCGCTTTCTTCGAAATGGCGACAACGGTTTCATAGAGGTTTTCATGCGTACTTCTGAGCTTGTTCAAATCTACTGGTTTGACCGACATGGCAATAGTGCGTTATGATTGTGGAAGAAAATCGGCGATCCGGGAGGCAACCGCATCGACGGTAGTCCCGAGATCGTCATTGACCACTACAAAATCGAATGCATCGGCATGGGAAAGCTCCATCTCTGCCCGTTCGAGGCGCGTTTTCAGCGCTTCGGCGCTCTCGCTCTCGCGGGATTGCAATCGCCGGGCAAGCTCCTCCATGCTCGGAGGCTTGAGAAAAACGAGCAGCGCCCGCTCTCCGAAAATTCTTTTGAGATTCAGGGCGCCCTTCACATCGAGATCGAACAGCAGGTTGCGACCCGCTTCGATAGCCTCGCTGGTCTTGTCGAGCAACGTTCCATAGAAATTACCGAAAAAGAACTCATGTTCGATGAAGCCGTTCTCGGCAATCTTTTGTTCGAACGCTTCGCGGCTCAGGAAGTGGTAATCGACGCCGTCGCGCTCCCCTGCCCGCATCTGGCGCGTGGTGGCTGAAACCGAAAATTCGAGCGAGCCGAGGCGCTCCATCACGAGTTTGGCCACCGTCGATTTTCCGGTGCCGGAGGGGGCTGAAAAAACGATCAACCGGCCCTGACCCGAAACCTGTTCCGTGCTCATAGGCTCATTCGATGTTTTGAAGCTGCTCCCTGACCTTTTCGAGTTCCTCCTTGATATGCACGACTTTCTGGGAGATGTCGGCATTCTGCGACTTCGAGGCGATGGTGTTGGCCTCGCGAAGCTGCTCCTGCAAGAGGAAATTGAGCTTGCGGCCAGAACCGCTTGAACTGTTGTTCAGCTCTTCGATGAAAAACTTGTTGTGGCTGTTGAAGCGGATGCACTCCTCGGTGATGTCGAGCCGCTCGGCGGCCATGACGATCTCCATTTCGAGGCGATCCTTGCTGTATTCGATGTCGCGTCCGGCGATAGCGCTGATTTTGGCGGAAAGCCGCTTGCGGATCGTTTCGAGATTACCCGCGGCAATCTCCTTGATCACGGCGATCGTGCGTTCAATCTCGTCGATCCTCGCCTTGAAATCATTGGCAAGCTCCTCGCCCTCTTTCTGGCGCATCTCCTTGAGATGACCGATAGCCTCGACAAGGGCCGATTTGGCGATGGGCCAGATTTCGTCGGGGTGTTCGAGAATGGTGTGATCCGACTCGAAAATCTCCGAAAAACGAAGCACGTGATCGAGTGTCACCGGAGCTTCAATGTTCGCCTCATGGCGCACGGTTTCGAGAAGAGCCTTGTAGGCCCTCACTTTCGACGGATTGACAGTCACAGGCAACTGCTCGGCTTCTTCGAGCTGAAGCTGGACGAACGCTGAAATCTTGCCACGCTGGAAACCGGCCCGGATCATCTCCCTGACCTCGAGTTCCCAGGACAAGAGCTGCCGTGGCAGCTTGACTCCGATTTCGGCGAAACGGTTGTTGACCGAACGAAGTTCGACCAGCACCTTCATACCCTTGTCCGAGCGTTCGGCGCTGCCGTATCCGGTCATGCTTTCCAACATACCTTTACCATCTAAACATTCATGAAGATGCCTGCGGAGAGGATTCTCCGCAGACTCCGGCAAACAGTATCAACCAATCACTTGCGCAGATCGAGATCGGCGAGCACCTTGCGGTAGCGCTCGATATCGACCTTCTTCAGGTAGTTCAGCACGCTCTTGCGCTTGCCGACCAGCATCATCAGGCCGCGGCGTGAATGCTTGTCTTTGGGATGCTGCTGAAGATGACCGGTCAGATCGGTGATCCGGCGGCTGAACAGGGCAACCTGAACCTCCGCTTTTCCGGTATCCGTCGCAGAATCACCAAACTTCGTAATGATCTCGGTTTTGTGTTCTTTTGTCAGACCCATGATTGTTCTTGTATGTAGTGTTAATTATAACGAAATAAAAAAACAGTGTTCAATATAGCATTATTTCTTGTAGAATCCCGCCACATTTTTATCGAGTTCCAACTGCGCCCTGAGTTCGTCGATGGAGGCGAAACGCTGCTCGGCCCGGATGAAGTCGTGCATCCGTAAAATCAGAAATTTTCCGTATAAATCTCCTGAAAAACCGATGATGTGCGCCTCGACCCGCACCTCGCCATCCTCGGCGACGGTCGGGCGGCGTCCGATGTTCATCATGGCCGGATACTCCTCTCCGTCGATCTGGACGCTCGCCACGTAGACTCCGCAGGCGGGAAGCATCTTGCACCGCTGGGGAAGGGCGAGGTTGACCGTCGGGAAGCCGATGGCGCGACCAAGCTTGTCGCCCTCGACCACCGTGCCGCTGATCGAGTATGGCGCGCCGAGGCACTCGTTGGCCTGGCGAATCTGACTCGCATCGAGCAGGCGGCGGATTCGCGTGCTCGATACCGGCGAACCCGAGACGATCACCTCACCCACCACATCGACGCTGAAACCGCACTCCGCGCCGAGCGCGAGCAGCGTCTCTTCGCTGCCGCTGCGCTTGCGGCCGAAGCCGTGGTCGTAGCCGACGGTAATGTGGCGTGCGCCAAGCATCCCCACCAGCACCTCGCGGATGAACGTTTCGGAGCTTTTCGAGGCGAACTCGCGGTCGAATCGCACCACAAACAGAAGGTCGATGGACATCGTTCCGAACAGCGCGATCTTCTCTTCGTAAGTGGTCAGGAGTCGCACGGGACATTCGGAGCTGCTGTCGAGCACGAGGCGCGGATGGGGTTCGAAGGTCACGACGACGCTTCTGAGGCCAAGCTCCCGGGCGTGGCCGGTCATCGAGCCGATGATATGGCGGTGGCCGACATGCAGTCCGTCGAACGAACCGATGGTCACGGCTGACGGTTCAGCCATCAGCTCGACCGGCGCTCCGGTGGCGGAATCGAGAACCGTATCGCCCTGAAATACTACGACGCGCATACCTCTGCTGTTTTACTCTTCGATGGCCAAAGCGGCGGCCCGGCCTATTTCGTCAACGATCTCGCTGACGCTCACCGCGTCCGAAAGCCTGAACTCTCCGATAGCGACCCGTTTCAGCTCGGAGAGATAGCCGCCGACGCCGAGCTGTTCGCCCAGCTCGTGCGCGATCACCCGGATGTAAGCACCCTTGGAGACCCTGATGAAAAAGCGGACACAGGGCAGCGACACTTCGGTGATCTCGAACCGGTGAATCTCGATCTGCCGGGCCTTGCGCTCCTTGACCTCGTGGCCCTGCCGAGCCAGTTCGTACAGGCGCTTGCCATTGTGCCAGACCGCGGAGTGCATCGGCGGCTGTTGCATCCGCTCGCCGACCATCGATGCGGCGGCAGCGCGGATGGCTCGCTCGTCGAGATGCGACACGTCGCGGATGTCGTACTCCCCGGATTCTGTGTCGTGACTCGCCGTTTTGGCTCCAAGCCTGATGACCCCTTCGTAGGTCTTGTCGAGAATTTCAAGCGAGGAGATTGTCTTGGTCTTGCGGCCCGTGGCGAGAATCAACAGACCCGTGGCCTTCGGATCGAGCGTGCCGCAGTGACCGACCTTGCGCTTCGCGCCGCACCGTTTGTACGCACCGCGAATTTTGGCCACCACGTCGAACGATGTCCAGTCGAGCGGTTTGTCAACCAGAAGATAGTCGCCCTCCTCGCTCAGGACGGGCCTGCGGAGCTGTTGGCTCATCGTGAAGCTGATAACTGACGCTGCGGGTTACTGCTGCTCTTCACTGCGAGCGGGCTTGACCGATTTGAGCAGTTGCTCGATCCGGTTGGCCTGTTCGAAAAGACGATCCTCGTAGAATTCGAGCTCCGGAATACGCCGGAACTGGTGGCGTATTTTCGAGGAGAGCGTTTTGCGGATCATCTTGTTTTCGTTGTGCAGATACTCCATCACCTCCGTGCGCTGCTCTTCGGAGCCGATCACGGAGATATAGACTCTGGCGATACCGAGATCGGCGGTGATTTTCACCTCGGTCACGGTCACCAGGGGGCCGCTTCTGGGCAGCTCCTTTTCGAAAATAGCGCTCAACTCCCGCTGCAACAGGGAGGAGACTTTATCGGTTCGTATCGACATGGGGCGGCTCTCCTTCCGGCTCAGAGCTTGCGTTTCTTCTCGACGATCTTGTAGGCCTCGATCACGTCGCCCACCTTGATATCGTCGTATCCCTTGAGGCTGACGCCGCACTCGTAACCGGCATCGACCTCCTTGACGTCATCCTTGAAGCGCTTGAGCGAGTCGAGCTGGCCTTCGAAAATCTGCACGCCGTCGCGCAGGAGGCGCACCTTCGAGTCGCGAGGCACCTTGCCCTCCAGCACATACGCGCCGCCGACGTTGCCCACCTTGGGAACCCTGAAGACCTGGCGGATTTCGATGGAGCCGAGGCTCTCCTCGTGCAGTTCGGGCGACAACATGCCTTCGAGCGCCTTCTCCACATCTTCGAGCACGTGGTAGATAACGCTGTAGAAGCGCACGTCGAGGTCCTCCTTTTCGGCAAGCCGCTTGGCATTGACGTTCGGGCGCACCCTGAAGCCGATGATGATCGCGTCCGAAGCGGCGGCGAGCAGCACGTCGGTTTCGGTGATCTGACCCACGCCCTGGTGGATGATCTGCACCTTCACCTCTTCGTTGTGAATCTTCATGAGACCGTCGGCAAGCGCCTGGATCGAGCCGTCGGTATCGGCCTTGATGATGACGCTCAGCTCTTTCTTGAGACCCTCCTTGATCTGACGGGCAATGCTGTCGAGCTTGACGCGGGTGCTGCGGCGGAACTCGTGCTCGCGGCGAATCACCTGGCGCTTCTGTGCGACATCGCGCGCCTCGCGGTCGGACTCCATCACGGTCAGTGCATCGCCGGACTGGGGCATATCCTCGAAACCGAGCACGCGCACCGGCGTGGATGGCCCGGCCACGTGAATACGTTTGCCTCGCTCGTCCATGAGCGCCCTCACCTTGCCCATCGTGTTGCCTGCGACGAACGGATCGCCGACCTTCAGGAAGCCGCGCTGCACTAGCACGGTCGAAACCACGCCCTTGCCCTTGTCGAGCTCGGACTCGACGATGATACCTGTGGCGGGAATCTCTCTCGAATAGTTGCCCTTCAGCTCGCGAATCTCCGCCTCGGTCAGCACCTTGTCCATCAGCTCCTTGATGTTCAGCCCCTTTTTGGCTGAAATCTCCTGGCACTGGCACTCGCCGCCCCAATCCTCGACCATCACGCCCGCTTCGGAGAGCTGCGTCTTGATCTTCTCGACGTTGGCCTCGGGTTTGTCGATCTTGTTGAGCGCCACGACAATCGGCACACCCGCCGCCTTGGCGTGGTTGATCGCCTCGATGGTCTGCGGCATGACGCTGTCGTCCGCGGCCACGACGAGGATGACGATGTCGGTCACCTGGGCGCCGCGAGCACGCATGGCGGTAAACGCCTCGTGACCTGGCGTGTCGAGGAAGGTGATGTGGCGGCCGCCATCGAGCGATACTTCATACGCACCGATGTGCTGGGTGATGCCGCCCGATTCGCCGGCGACGACGTTGCTGCGGCGGATGTAGTCGAGCAGTGAGGTCTTGCCGTGATCGACGTGACCCATGATGGTGACGACCGGCGGACGAATCTGCATATCCTCTTCATTGTCGATCTGCACGACGGTCGAGGTAGCCTCGATCTCGGAGATGAACTCGGCCTCGAAGCCAAATTCCAGTCCGATCAGCTCGATGGTCTCCTTGTCGAGACGCTGGTTGATCGTCACGAACTTGCCCATCGAGAAGCACTTCTGGATAATATCCTTGGCGGTCAGCCCCATCAGTTCGGCAAGCTCGTGCGGCGAGGCGTACTCGGTCACGCGCACCAGGCTCTTTTCGGCCTCGCGCATCGCCTCTGCCTCCTCGTATTCACGCTCGCGCTCCATGCGGCGCATCTTGCGGAACTTCTGGCGTGAACCCGACGAACCGCTGTCATCCATGCCGCTGATCGTGCTCTTGATATTCTGGGAGATGACCTTGTCGTCAACCTCGACCTTCTTTTTCTTCTTGCCCTTCTTCTTCTTGGCGCCTCCTGCCTCTTCTCCGGCAGCCGTCTTGGTTTCACCCTCGGCGGCGGGCGCCTTGGCTACTTTTTTCTTCGTCGTCTCGCCCTCTTCCTTGACGGTCGTCGCCGCCTTTTCGAACTCACCCTTGAGTTCGACGGCGCTCTCCTTGAAATTCTTCTTGCGGGCCTTCTTTTTCCGTTCAGCCTCGCTGATGACTTCGATCGTGCCAAGCACCGTCAGACCGCCGATCTTCTGCGGCTCTTCGTAAGTCTGCATCGAGTCGGGCAGGGTCTGCACCAGCGGCGTAAACCCTTCAGGCTCTGCAACCTCCGCGACCGGCTCCGGTTCGATAACAGGTTCGGCTTCGACCACAGGCATCGTTTCGACGACAGGTTCAGCAGGCTCGGCAACAGGCGCAGGCTCAGCGATGGTCTCGGGCGCTTCGGCGACTGGCTCGACTACTGGTTCGACGACGGGCTTGGGGGCGACGGGCTCTTCGGAAGCCGGTTCCGGCTGTGGAGGCGCGACAACGACCGCAGGCGCGGGAGGCGGCTCGACGGCAACAGGCTTGACAGGAGCAGGGATTTCGAACCTGATTTCAGGCACATGCGAAACGACGAGCGGAGGCGGAGGAGGAGCGCTGCTCAGGCTCTCCTTGAGCTGCTGCTCCTTTTCGTACGCTTTGCGCGACTGCTCTTCGAGCCTGGTCAGGCGCTTCTGCTTTTCAGCCCTGATCTTGCGGGTCTCGTCAACCTGCTTCTTCTCCTGGCTGAAATTGCCGAAAATCATGTTGCGCATCTCTTCTCCCACCATCGAGGAGGTGGAGGCCACCTTGCCCCCCTCCTGCTTCACGAAGTGCAGGACCTCCTGGGGACTGACCTGCAGCTCCCTGGCAATATCACTGATGCGGTATCTTATCTGCTGTTCCTCGATAGCCATTGGCCTCTCCTGGATGATTATCCTCTTGCCGGAATTCCGCCGCAATCCGCCGCCCTGACGCCTGCATGAAATCCCGTGGTAATTCTCAGTTTGTTTCTTCTTCGTCGTGACGCTCTTCCGGCTCCGGACTCTCGTCCATGGCGCGCTCTTCCGTATTCATGAGATCGCCCATGAGCAGCCTTTCGTGGCTGTCGTCGAGCAGCGCCTTGAAATCCTCCTCGTTGAACTGCTCGCGCACCGTGCGGTAAATCGTCTCGGCAATCTTCTTCCAGTAGCGCTTCTCCTCGTCGGTAATCCTGCGTTCGCGCGGCTTGACGGTTTTGTTGCGTCCTTTGGGAAATGCAAACAGCTCTTCGGTTTTCTGCGTGCCGACCAGCGCCTCCTCGATCTTTTCGACCCCCGCCTTCAGAATCTTCTTGGCCGTGTCGAGACCGCCGTCGAGCAACTGGTAGATCATGTCGTCGCCGAACTCCTCGCGGAACTCGATGATGTCGATGTCGTTCGGATCTTCGAGCGATTTGTCGATCACGTCGCGATAGACGTCGATTTCGTAGCCGGTCAGCTTCTCGGCCAGATGGATGTTATTGCCATTCTTGCCGATGGCGTACTTGATCTGGTCGGGCTTGAGCATGACGCGCGCCTTGCGGCTCTTCATGTCGGCATGCACGGTCATGGGGTCGATCTTGGCGGGCTGAAGCGCGCGGGCGATGAAAACCTGCGGCTCGTCGGTGTAGTAGATGACGTCGATATTCTCGTTGTTCAGCTCCTTGACGATGCTCTGGATGCGCTTGCCCCGATAGCCGACCGTCGCGCCGACCGGATCAATCCTCGTGCTGGTCGATTCGACGGCCACCTTGGCGCGTTCACCCGGAACGCGGGCGATACCCTTGATGACGATCAGACCGTCGAGAATCTCCGGCACCTCGCTTTCGAAAAGCTTGTAGAGGAAGCGGTCGTCAACGCGAGAGACGATCACCTTCATGCCGCCATCCGGCTTTTCGCGCTCCTCTACCGTGCCGTCATCGAGGCGCGTCTTGACCCTCTCTCGCTCGATGCGCTTGACGTAGAGCTTCATGCGCGGCGTGCGGCGCGGATTGTCCTTCTTCATCATCTCCGACTTCGGCAGCACCAGCTCGACGCGGTGATCCTTGGAGGTGTTATAGGTGAAGATCACCTCGTTCGACCTGACCTGGTACACCTCGCCAGCTACCACCTCGCCAACCTTTTCGAGGCAATCCTCATAGACAGCCATGCGCTCCAGGTCGCGCACCTTTTTCTGTACCGACTGTTTGATGATCTGTATCGACTTGCGGGTCAGGTAGTCGTCGAGCTTGATCGGCCCCTCTTCGTAAAAGTCGCCGAGTTCGAGCGATTCATCGATACCGCGCACCTCGTCGATGCCGATTTCGATGGTCGGAAGATCGACCTCCTTGACGATTTTCTTAAGTATATACACCTCGAAATCGCCACGCTCCGGATTGATGAAGATATTGGACTCCACCTCTGGATCGTAATCTTTCCTGAGCTGTTTCTGGATGATCTCCTTGAGCAGGTCGGCAATGTCCATCTTGACCGCGGCGCTTTCGGAGCGCTTGTCCAGAAAGATCTTCGACTGCTCGATTTCGCCGAAAGCGCTGGCAATCTGCGCCTTCTGATCATGAGTTTCACCCTTTAGCTGCTTTCTTGGCATCGCTGTGTGATCTTTTTTTTATAGAATAGTCTGCGATTCGTTCTTGAACTTCTCGGAACTATGACTTTACAAACCGGTCTGCACCACCGCCTTGACGACATCGGCAAGACGAATCCTCACCGGCGGTTCTCCGGCGGTTCTCTTTTTTTTGCCCGCCATGACGGCCTCGATGGTGATCGACGGCTCCGCGACCTCCGCGCTGACGGCGGCTTCGAGCAGGCGACCCGTAATCTCCTTCGGCTGACGCTCCTGGTCCAGATAGTTGACGCGAATCAGACGGTTCAGATGCCGCAGGTACTGCCGCCGCACCCTGACCGGCTCGCCGATGCCGGGAGACGAAACGAGGAGATCGAAATCTCCCTCCGCCAGCATGAGATGCTCCTGGCACGCTTCGAGACGCGCCCGGATGGCCCGGCTCAGTTTGGCGCACTGGTCGATGCTGACCCCTTTGTCGGTATCGACGGTCAGCTCGATTTTCCTTCCGCCACCGCGAATGGCCGCTTCGACAACGTACATCTCATCGCCGGTTAAGGCGGAAAGATCGGCAATCGACTCGCCAATCGCGTTCTGTATCAAATCGTCAATCATCGCGTTCATCCACTCACTCGATTTTCCAAAAACAAAAAAGTGGGGATACCCCACTCTTAGAAAACTTGCATTCCCACAGGCCAGTGCTCCAGTGAGCCTCAATGTACAAAAAAAGGGCGCACAAGTCAACCAGCTTTATACGCTTTCGGCAAACCGCTCACTCTTTTTCTTTGATGTGACTGTCGATCACCTCGAACTCCGCCTCCTCGACCGCCTCCCGTCTGCGTGATGAGGAAAAATTCTGCGGACGGCCCGACGGGCGCTCGTGCTTGCTGCCGCCAATGAAGCTGGTGATGCGAACCAGCCGTCCCACGAGTCGCACCGCCATCCACAAGGCGAAGAGAAGAAGAATGAATTTCAACATATGGTCAACCTCAAAACATCGTTCAGTCCGGAATAATATTTGATCAAATCAGGATTCAGAGATTCCCGCCTACAAAAAGCTACATCCCCGTGAGCAGGGCGATCAGGCGATCTTTGTCGATGCGGTGCTTGAAGGCCATCTTGCCGTCGATGAGGATGACGGGGATGCTCAGGCCGTAGCGTTCGACGAGGTCGGCGTCGCCGGAAATGTCGCGCTTCTCGATCTCGAACGGAACGAGCTTCCGCACTTCTTCGAGCACTTCGAGCGCCTGGTCGCAGAGGCAGCACTCCGGCTTGCCGTAGATGATCACCTGCGGCTTCATGGCTTCAGCGCCTCCCGCGCCGCCGGTTCGCGCAACACCTCGATGATGGCGTCAAGATCGAGCGAGGTCTGCTCGGAGGTGACGAGATTCTTGAGCGCATAGATGCCCGACTCGAACTCCGACTGGCCGACGATGAGCGCGTAGGCCGAATTCATGCGGTTGGCTTCGCGCATCTGCGCTTTCATGCTCCGTGCGGCCAGGTCAATCTCCGTTTTGATGCCCGACTTGCGCAGCCGGAAGGCGACCTGCATGGCGTGGCTGGCAAGCTCCTGCTGCTGGACGATGACGCAGACGAGCGGCCCGTGCGGGTTGAGCGTCGCGAAGAGGCCCTGCTTCTCCATGACGATCATCAAGCGCTCCATGCCGACGGCGAATCCAACGGCGGGCAGATCGTTCGATGATCCGAGTTCCCGCGCCAGCCCGTCGTAGCGTCCGCCGCCGCCGATGGCGTCCTGTGCGCCAAGCTCGGAGCTGGTCACTTCGAAGGCCGTGTGGCAGTAGTAGTCGAGTCCGCGCACCAGCAGGTGGTCGATGTCGTAGGCGATCCCGCGGTCGTCGAGGTAGGCGAGCACCGCTTCGAACTCTGCCACGGCCTCGGGCTTGAGCGAGGCGTAGAGCCTCGGCGCTCCGGCGATCAATTCCTTCAGGGCGGGATTCTTCGAATCGAGAATCCGCATGGGATTCTTTTCGAGCCGCTCTTTCGACGGCTCGTCGAGGTCGGCTTCGTACGGCAGGAAGTAGGCCCGAAGCGCCTCGCGGTAGCGGGCGCGGTCGTCGAGATCGCCGAGCGAGTTGATGCGCAGCCGCAAGCCGTGCAGCCCGAGCATTTCGAACACCTGCATCATGAAGGTGAGCGCCTCGGCCACCGCCGCGGGCGACGACACGCCGAGCAGCTCCGCGCCGAACTGCGTGAACTGGCGCTGGCGTCCGGCCTGCGGGCGCTCCTTGCGGAAGAGATCGCTGATGTAGTAGAGCTTGTGCACCGGAGCCGACGAGAGCAGGTTCTTCTGCAAACAGGCGCGCATCACCCCGGCGGTCATCTCGGGGCGGAGCGTCAGGGAGCGTCCGTTGGGGTCGGGCAAAAAGGTGAACATCTCCTTGCCGACAATGTCGGTGGTCGCGCCGATGCCGCGCTGGAAGAGTTCGGTGTACTCGAAGACGGGGGTGCGAATCTCGCTGAATCCGTAGAGCGCGGCAACCGAGCGGATCACCCCCTCGACATAGTGCCACCTCGCCATCTCGTCGGGAAAAATGTCCCGCGTCCCTTTCACTGCCTGAAACTGCGCCATATCTGCTTGCCTGTCAATAACTTAAATCTGAGGTAAATCCTTCTCCTCTTCCCGGAACAGCGCGAGCACCGCGGCGGGCGTCGCCGCCTCGATGAGCTTCTTGCGGACATCGTCCTTGCCCGCGATTCTCGTGATGCGTCCGAGCAGTTTGAGGTGCTCGGCGAGCATCGTCTCCGGCGTGGCGAGCAGGAAGACGATCTTGACCGGCTGGTTGTCGATGGAGTCGAAATCGACCTCGCTGCCGAGCGTGACGAGAGCCATCACCGGCGCCGTCACCGCCGTGGTCTTGGCGTGCGGCAGGCCGATGTTCTTGCCGATGCCCGTGGACATCTCCCGTTCGCGCTTGCGCACATCCTCGGCAAGCTGCTTGATATCCCTGACCTTTTCATGACCGGCCACCATCGCGACCAGCCTGTCGATCACTGCATCCTTTGAACCTGAATCGAGATTCAGGTAGATGTGCTTTTCCGAGAGAAGGGCTTCGATTTTCATGGTCGATAACAGCATTGCAGAGTGTAAACGCAAGATCGCGAACCCACGCGAACCGGGGAACCATGCCGGTCAGTCGGCCTCGATGGCGCAACCTGCGGCGAGGCGCGGAGCCGGAGTTCACGATTCCACCAAAAGAGGAGCACCTCTGAAAAAAAGAGCACAGGAATATAAAAAAAACATCGTTTCCCTCCCGGTTTCAACCGGCGAAAGATCACCAGTGATGCGAAAGAAAATAGAGCAGCGGGGAGACGAACATCACCGTATCGAAGCGGTCGAGCACGCCGCCGTGCCCCGGGATGATGCCGGAGGAGTCCTTCACCCCGGCATCGCGCTTGAACATCGACTCCAGCAGATCGCCCGCGGGAGCGACCGCGCCAATCAGCAATCCGGCAGCCATCGCCCGTCCGTCGGGGCAACCGCCGATGTACGTCGAGCAGAGCCAGGCAGCCAGAGCGCTTCCGGCAATGCCAACCAGGTAGCCCTCCCAGGTCTTTTTCGGGCTGATGCGCGGGAACAGCTTCTTTTTGATGAACTTACCGCCAAAGCCGCGTCCGCCGAAATAGGCGAAAATATCCGCCGCCCAGACGCACAGAAACAGCAGCAGCACCAGCGCTTCGCCGGAACCCGCGCCTTTGGCTTCGGAAAGCCGGAGCCTGAGCAACGCGCCGAAGCTCAGGTTCACATAGAGCAGGCCGACCAGGGTCGCGCCGAGGTTCATGAACTGCGATCCCTGATTCCGCCAGAGTTCAAGCACGTACAGAAGCATGACCACGGCGAGAATCGCCTCCCAGTACTCGATAAAGCCGAAAAAGAAATCGAGCTGGATGAACGCCGTCAGCGGCAGAAGAACGCCAATCGACGGCGGATGCGCCCGGTGAGTAGCCAGCCGCCAGAACTCCCAGGTCGCCATGAGCGCGAGCACGAGCACCAGCCCGAGGAAGTACGGGCCGCCTTGCATATTGAGCCAGAGAAAGAGCGGAATGCCCACGACGGCCACCGCCACTCTCTGCATGAGATTGCTTTGCATCGGAACAGAAATTTCAGCGATGCCCACGTGGCATCGGGTTATCGGCATCCTGCAATGCCGGCCTCTCCGGAAAAGAGCGGATCAGCAGCGAAAACAGGAACATTGTAACGGCAACGAGCGCCCACCACCACGGCAAGGAAAGCAGCGTTCCCGAGGTCGCATCGCTCGGGACGCCTGAATCCACGCCGGTTTTCATCAGAATCAGCGCAGCCAGATTGTTCATGCCGTGAGCGACAGCGGGGGCCAGAAGATTGTCAGACCGCTGATAAATATAGCCAATATACCACCCGAGCAAAGCGAGGGGCGCGAAATTGAACCACTCCAGGTGAAACATGGCGAACACAATCCCGGTAAACAGCACCGCCCTTCGCGGCGACAGATTCAGCGCGAGGCTTTTCTGAATGTATCCGCGAAAAAACAGCTCTTCGCAGATCGCCGGCGTCACCACGAGCACCAGCGCCGAGAGGATGATCCCTTCATTCGAAACGCCTCCGGCAAGCTTTCGGAGCAACTGGTCGAGCCTGGCCTGATCCTGCATGAGTTTTTTCCCAACGCTCCCGAGGTATGGCAACAACAGAAGCTGCAACTCGACGATGCTGTACAATGCCGGTTGCAGCAGCAGCATCCCGGCCCCGGCCATCAGCGCCGGACGCACGCCGCCACGCCTGCCGATGCCGAGCCAGCCGAGCGTGGCTCTGCCGAACAATCCGTCGCCACTGAAGCGGCTGACAAGCCAGAGCACTGGCAGCGCGAGCACCAGAATCTGCCCGATACCTTGAGCCGCCAGCATTTTCGGCACGAGCGGAGCGCTCAGCCAGCGAAATCCCTCATCCAGAGTGACATCGCCGATCACCAGCATGGTGAGCAGCGAACCGGCAACCGGGTAGACAGCCAGTACGGAGATCACCACCAGAATGGTGCTGAACAGACCAGGCCGTCCGGTATGTTGCTGACCGTCATTGAAGTTCATGAAGCGCGACGAGCCGGTTATTGATCGATTCTTTGATGAGAGAGCGTAAAGATACCCCTATTTCCCGTATTGCGGGACAATTAACAGAGCGGGGGTCATGTTTTCATCCTGAATGAAACGCTTTTTTTGCCAAAAGCTGATTATCTTCAGGGTCACAAATCCATTCCCTGCGTATCTCAGCCTTCGGACTGAATGCGAGTTCCTGAAAACCGCCCGCTCGACGGGCCTCGATCAAACACTCTGCATGAAAATTCTCGTTACCGGCGCTGCCGGATTCATCGGTTTCCATCTGTGCGAACGCCTCGCCTCAAGGGGTGACGAAGTGGTCGGTCTCGATAACATCAATGATTATTACGACCAGCGCGTCAAATACGGACGACTCGCCTTCTCGGGCATCGATGAATCCGCCATCGAATACGGCAAGCCTGTGCAGTCGTCGAAACATCCCGGCTACCGCTTCGTCAAGCTCAACCTCGAAGACAAGGAGGGGATCGACAACCTGTTCAGGACGGAAAAATTCGATGCCCTCTGCAATCTGGCCGCGCAGGCTGGCGTGCGCTACTCGCTCACCAATCCCGGCGCTTACGTCAGCTCGAACATTGTCGGCTTTGCCAATCTGCTGGAGGCGGCCCGCCACAACAACCTCGGCAACTTCTGCTACGCTTCGAGTTCGTCGGTCTACGGCCTGAACGAAAGCCAGCCCTTCTCGGTGCACGACAACGTCGATCACCCGCTCAGCCTCTACGCGGCGAGCAAGAAATCGAACGAGCTGATGGCGCACACCTACAGCCACCTGTTCCGCATCCCGACCACCGGCCTGCGTTTCTTCACGGTCTACGGCCCCTGGGGTCGGCCCGACATGGCGCTCTTCCTCTTCACCAAGGCTGCGCTCGAAGGTCGCCCGATCGATGTGTTCAACTACGGCAACATGCAGCGTGACTTCACCTACATCGACGACATCGTCGAGGGTGTCGTGCGCGTGCTCGACCATCCGGCCCAGCCGAATCCCGACTGGAGCGGCGCTGATCCCGATCCGGGAACCTCATCCGCCCCGTACCGGGTCTACAACATCGGCAACAACCAGCCGGTCAGCCTGATGGATTACATCGGAGCCGTCGAAAAGGCTCTCGGCAAAACCATCGAAAAGAACCTGCTGCCCATGCAGCCGGGCGACGTGCCATCGACCTACGCCGACGTGAGCGATCTGGTGAACGACCTCGGTTACAAGCCTGAAACGACGGTGCAGGAAGGGGTGGACAAGTTCATCGCCTGGTACCGTGAATTCTTCAACGTCTGATCATTGACCGTGAATAACGTAAAAATTGCCGTGATCGGCTTGGGTTACGTCGGTCTGCCGCTTGCCGTGGAGTTCGCAAGGAAATTCCCGGTGGCCGGTTTCGACATCAAGCAGGAGCGGATCGAAGAGCTGCGCCGGGGATGCGACTCGACGCTCGAAGTCGATGCGGAGACGCTCGCCTCCGTGCTCGCGGCAAGCAACCCGCTGAACGTGGCGGATAGCAAAGGCCTCTTCGTCACCTCCGCCATTGCGGAGATTGCGAATGCGAATATCTACATCGTCACCGTGCCGACGCCCACCGACCGGCACAACCGCCCGGTGCTGACCCCGCTGGTCAGGGCGAGCGAGACTGTCGGAAGGGTGCTCGAAAAGGGGGACATCGTCATCTACGAATCGACCGTCTACCCCGGCGCGACCGAGGAGGATTGCGTGCCGGTGCTCGAAGAGGTCTCCGGCATGGTTTTCAACGAGGACTTTTTCGCGGGATACTCTCCCGAGCGGATCAACCCCGGCGACAAGGAGCACACGGTCACGAAAATCAAAAAGGTGACCTCCGGTTCGACCCCCGAAGCCGCCCGCAAGGTCGATGATCTCTACCGCTCGATCATCACGGCGGGCACGCACCTGGCCTCGTCGATCAGGGTGGCCGAGGCGGCCAAGGTGATCGAGAACTCCCAGCGCGACATCAACATCGCCTTCGTCAACGAGTTGGCGATGATCTTCAACCGCATGGGCATCGACACCCTCGAAGTGCTCGAAGCGGCGGGCAGCAAGTGGAACTTCCTCCCCTTCCGGCCCGGTCTGGTGGGCGGCCACTGCATCGGCGTCGATCCCTACTACCTGGCGCAGAAGGCGCAGGAGTACGGCTACCATCCCGAGATCATCCTCGCGGGCCGCCGCCTGAACGACAACATGGGCAAATATGTCGCTTCGGAGGTGGTCAAGCTGATGATTTCGCGTGATCTGAAGGTCAAAGGCGCGAGGGTGCTGATGCTCGGCATCACCTTCAAGGAGAACTGCCCCGACATCCGCAACACCCGCGCAGTCGATATTGTGGCCGAGCTGCGCCAGTACGGCGTCGAGGTGCACATTCACGATCCCTGGGCCAACCCCGAGGAGGTGCGGCACGAGTACAGCCTGGAGTGCATCGAAGAGCCGTGCGGAGACAAATACGACGCCGTCATTCTCGCCGTCGCCCACAAGGCGTTCGCGGACATGGACATCCGCTCGCTCTGCTCCTGCCGGAACGCCGTGGTCTACGATGTCAAGGGTGTGTTGCCAAACGACGCTATCGACGGCAGATTGTAACGGATGAAGCTTCTGTTCGTCAACTCCGCCAGAGAGTGGGGCGGCACCGAAAAATGGACGCGAATGGCCGCCCGCAAGCTTGCGGAGACGCATGAGGTTTCGCTCGTCTACCGCAAGGAGGTCGTCGGCACTAACTTCGACCTGCCGAAATTCCGCCTCCCCTGCCTCAGCCATGTCGATCTCTACACGCTCTTGCGGATGGTCGCGATCATCCGCAAGCATGGGATAGAAGTGATCATTCCGACCAAGCGCAAAGACTACCTGCTCGGCGGCCTGGCCGGACGGATGACCGGCGTACCGATGATTTTGCGGCTCGGCGCGGACCGGAAGCTGCGCTGGCCCTGGCAGCGCTTCATGTACCACACCCTCAGCAGCGGCATCATCGTCAACGCGAGCAAGATCAAAAAGACGCTGCTCGAAACCAGCTACATTCCCGCCGATAAAATCCGGGTCATCTACAACGGCCTCGACACCACCGAACTCGACCGGCGGCGCTTGGAAGAGCCCGTCGCCAAACCATTTCCGATCACCATCACCGGCCTTGGGCGACTCACCTGGAACAAGGGGTACGACTTCCTCATCCGCAGTTTCGCCCGTTTCGTCGAAGCGAGCGGCAACCGCGACGCTGGCCTCGTCATCATCGGCGACGGAGCGCAGAGGGAGGAGTTTGCGAAGCTGGCGGCGGAGCTGGGGCTGCGGGATCGGGTGCTCTTTCCCGGCTTCCAGCAGAATCCCTACCCGTGGCTCGCCGTGAGCGACATTTTCGCCGTCACCTCGACCAACGAGGGGCTGCCGAACGCCCTGCTCGAAGCGATGTACCTCGGCAACGCCCCCATCAGCACCCGGGCGGGGGGCGTCGATGAGGTGATCGACGACGGCCAGAACGGTCGTCTACTTGATTACGGTGACGAGGAGGCGCTGGCGAAAGCATTGCAGTCGCTCGTCGAATCGCCGGAGCGCCGGGCAGAGTTCGCGAAAAATGCGCGGGAACGGATCATCGATCAGTTTTCGTTGGATCGGATGTCGAGCGAAATCGCCGGTTTCTGCCGGGAGGTGGCAAGAAAAGCATGAAAACGAGACGACACGATTTGGACAAATTCGGCAAACCCGTGAGCAGATGAACTTCCTCTTCCTGAACTCCGCAAGCCGCGGATGGGGCGGCAACGAGCAGTCGATCACGCTGACCGCCAGAATCCTCTCGGCGCGGCACGAGATCGTCTTCGCCTACCGCGAGGAGGAGATCGGCAGCCATCTGAACTTTAAGAAATACCAGCTCCCCTTTCTCTTCGAAGGCGACCTCTACACCATCGCCCGTCTCGTGCAGATCGTCAGAAAGCACCGCATCGACGTAATCATCCCCTCCAAGCGCAAGGATTACGCCATCGCGGGCATCGTCAGCCGCCTGTGCGGCACGCTCAACATCCTCTGGCTCGGAGCGCGGCGCGAGCTGCAAAACAGCATGGTGAACCGGCTCGTCTACGGAACGCTGGCGGATGGCATCATCGTCAACGCCCGGCAGATCAAAGAGACGCTCGCCGCGAGCGGCGTCGTTGAAGAGCGTAAAATCAAGGTGCTCTACCGGGGCATCGATTCAACCGTGCTGGATCGCTATCTCCGCCATCCCGGCAAAGAGGCTGGCGTGCCGATGATGATCACGGCGATGGGGCGGCTCGACAAGAACAAGAGCCACGACCTGCTCTTGCGGGGCTTCGCACGATTTCTCAGCCTCCAGCCCGGCATCGAGGCGCGACTGGAGATTCTCGGCGAAGGCAACGAGCGCCCGAATCTTGAACGGCTCATCGCCGAACTCGGCCTCGATGGGCGGGCCGTCTTGCGCGGATTTTGCTCCGATCCCTACCCCGATCTCGGCTACAGCGATGTGTTCGCCATGACCTCCGAGAGCGAAGGACTCTCCATCGCCCTGCTCGAAGCGATGTACCTCGGCAACGCGCCGGTTTCGACCTACGCCGGAGGCGGCGTCACCGAAATCATCGACAACGGAAAAAACGGCCTGCTCTTCGAATACGGCGACGAAAAAGCGCTTGCCAGCCATCTCCTGAAATTCTACCTTGAACCGGAGTATCGGCGCAAGATCGCCGACGCGGCGCGCAAAAGCGTGGCCGAACGCTACTCGGCAGAGCGCGTCGAGCGTGAGATCGTCGAGTTCTGCAAGGAAGTTCAAGCATCGAAGCATCCATGAACATTCTCTTCATCAACTCCATTGGCCGCAACAAATTCGGCGGCGGCGAAAAATGGATGGTCAACGCCGCCAGGGGGCTGGCCGACCGGGGCCACAACGTTGTACTGGCGAGCAAGCGCGACTCCCGGCTGCTGGAGTACGCCTCAGAGCGCGGCGTCCGCACCGAAGTGATGGAGATTCGCGGCGACTTCAGCCCGCTGGCGACGCTGAAAATCGCCTCGTGGATGAAAAAACACCAGACCGACATCCTCATCTGCAACCTCAACAAGGATGTGCGCGTCGCGGGCCTGGCCGCCCGGCTTGTCGGCCACCCCGTGGTGCTGGCGCGTCACGGCATGTTGCTGTGCAGCCGCAAATGGAAGCACAAGCTCTCGCTTACCCGCCTCACGGACGGCATCATCACCAACAGCCGCACCATCCGCACGGCCTACGCGGAGTATGGCTGGTTCGACGCCGATTTCGTCAAGGTGATCTACAACGGCCTCGTCATTCCCGGCAACGTCACGGCGTACGACTTCGCCTCGCGCTTCCCCGGCAAAAGGATCATCTACAGCGCTGGACGCCTGTCGAAGCAGAAAGGGTTCGAGTACCTGATCGACGCCGCCGCCATTCTGAAACGCAAGCGCGACGACCTCATCTTCGCCATCTCGGGCGAAGGCAAGCTCGAAAGTGAACTGAAAAGCCGCGTCAAAGCGCTCGGCCTCGAAGCGTCGTTCATCTTCCTCGGCTTCACGCCGGACATCTATCCGTGCCTCATGGGGTGCGACCTCTTCGTGCTCGCCTCGCTGTTCGAGGGGATGCCGAACGTCGTCATGGAGGCGATGGCGATGCAGAAGCCGGTCGTCGCCACCGACGTGAATGGCGCAAGAGAGCTGATGGGGGCGAGCGAAGAGAGCCTCGCTTGCGACACGGGCCTCATCATCCCGCCGAAAAATCCGCAAGCCATCGCCGAAGCGATCGAGAAGATCATCGACAACCCGGCGCTTCTCGAAGCGTACGGCAGAGCCGGGCACGAGCGCGTCGAGACGCAATTCACCATCCCGATCATGGTCAACAATCTCGAAAAGCACCTGCAAGCCAAGCTCGCCGAGAAAGCCGGACGGCACTGAGCGGGGGCGACTGACGGATTTTACCGTACCTGCGGTCGTCATTGCGAAGTGCCGGGAATTCGTTGTCCGCAATGGTTGAACTCACTCCTCTCCTCTTCCCGTCATCGCGAGGCCCGACAAGTCGGGACGTGGCGATCCATCTTTAGGGCCTTCGCCGTTTCGGCATGGATTGCCGCGTCGCTTCGCAGCTTTCCATGAACTGACAGAGGAAGAGGACGGGCACAAGACCCGTCCCTACAATCGGAAAAAATTGGTTTTTGTCTGGAAGTTCAAGGTTCACGCGGGGTATCGTGTCCCGACTTGTCGGGATGGCTCGCGATGACGACAGCAACGTTCGACAAGCTCCCGAGGAGAAAGGAGAAAACGCGGCGGGCGCTCAACCTGGACGGTAACGCGGAACGAGGTGCTCCAGCTCCGGCTCGGTGGCGAAAAGATTATAGCGACGGGCCAGTTCGCGAAGCACCTTGATATCGGCATAGACATGCCGCAGCAAAGGCTGATTGTGGATGTGCTCTCCACCGAGGTAATCGTTCCTTTTCTGAACTCCGATACCGCAAATGACGTAGTCGGCATCCCGACCATGCTCGGAGATGGCCAGCACGAGCGCGAGAATGCCGGTTGACGGCCTGAACACCGCCCCGCAATCCTTGCGCCTGTCGACGAGACGCTTCAGAAAAGTGGTCGTCAGCGAACCAGCATACCGGATTTTTTTGTTCACAGGCAGCCGGAAAAAATCGCTCGTGACAATCGGATCGTAACAGCCGCTGACTCTGCCGACAATTTCGCGGCGTTCATACGCCGATACAGCCTCGACCGGCGAGCTGAAACCGGCCTCGTCGAGCACCTTTTTCAGCATGTCCAGATTGCCGGTTCTCGTCAGAATCACTTTGTCGGGCCGCGAGGCGACAATCATCTCCCACTGCTGTACGCAGCGCTCCCGGTCCGACCTCCCTTCCTGGCGCTCTTTCGGATGAATCAGATCGGGACTCAGTACGCTCACCACGCTCGGAAACCGGCTGACCGCGTCAGCATAGTATCCGATGGCGGCGTTGGCACAGTAAACAGCATCGCCTGACGGGATTTCAGCTCCTGGCTTGGAGCCGAGCACCACGACCAGCTTTTTCTTCACGCTCATGATTGAAACATTGATGACAGCACATGTGAACCTCTGGGGTAGGCGTCGATGTGCGCCGTCCGGAAATTCACTCCTGAAGCCGCTTTCTGACAGCCATGCAAGGTATCCAGAGATGCATACCCTGTCCTGAAAATCGGCGTGTATGTATAAAGATAAAAAAAGCGCACATTAATTCGTTAACGACAGCATCAGCTCGATCGAATCAGCGCTCGAAGCGCCCCGCGAGGGTCACGCCATTATCCCGGTACAGATGCTGGCGTCGTAACGGACGGTTGCATCGGCTACATGATCGCCCAATCGACAAAGGTCTTCTGCGTGGCGATCTTCCAGAAATCAGGCCCTTTCACGATGCGGTAAAATTTTTCGTCACTTCCGCCATTGCCGAAAAGGGCGCTGACCTGACGATCCCGGCCCCGAATCTCGATCAGAGCCTGGCGGATGGCGGATGACTCGACCGGCGCATTCAGAATGCTGCTGCATTTTGCCCGGTTGTTTTGCCTGGTGCCCAGGTTGATGGTCGGTACGCCAAAATGGGGCGCTTCCCGCACCCCCGCGCTCGAATTGCCGATGATGAAATCGGCATGTTTCAGCACCGTCAGGAAGCTCTCGAAACGCATCGAGGGATAGAGGCGAATCCGCTCCATGCCTTCGAGTTTCCGGTATCTGGAGAGGATAATGTCCGTGCCGATGTCGTTGTTGGGATAGATGACGATATAGTTCAGATTCGATTCGAGCACCTGTTCGACCACCGTGTCGATCTGGCGCGGCATATCGTCGATCTCGGTCGTGACGGGATGAAAAATCAGTATCCCGTAGTGCTGGAAGTTGAAGGCGTAGTACTTCCTGACCTCATCTATCGACGGCAGGGTGCTCGAATTCATGACATCCACGTCCGGCGAACCGATGACATGGATGCTCTCGCTTCTTTCGCCAAGCTGTATCAGCCGGTTTTTGGCCGATTCGTTCGAGACGAAATGGATGTGCGAGAGCTTCGAAACGGCGTGGCGAATCAGCTCGTCCACGGTTCCTGAAACTTCGCCCCCCTCGATGTGCCCGACAAGCAGGTTGTTCAGCGCGCCAACCGCCGCTCCCGCCAGAGCCTCCACCCGGTCGCCGTGCACGATCAGCAGCTCGGGCCTGGTCTCCTTGACATAGTCCGACAAGCCGCTGATGGTTTTCGACAGGATGTGATCCATGCTGTCGCTGGCGTTCTGGTTGATGAACTTGTGAATGTTCCTGAAGCCCGCTTTTTCGACCTCGATGCAGGTGTAGCCGTACTTCGAGAGCATATGCATGCCGGTCACGAAGATGTTCAGCTCGAACTCCTCGTCCGCCTGGATTCTCGACATCAGGGATTTCAGCTTGCCGAAATCGGCGCGGGTGCCGGTCAGGAAGACAATTCTTCGTTTCTTGCTCGTCGTCATGTGCATCAAACGCTTACATCCTTTTGTTTTAGCTGATACCCTTTTTTGATGGGCGACCTGGCGGTTTTGCCGAACAGGCCTTCGTAGTCGTTGACGCCAAAATCTCCGCCGCCGGGCCGCTTGACCCAGATGTTTTCCGGCGAGAGCGCCTCTCCGGGAGCGATGTCCGTGATTGCCACGACGGAGGCGAAGGCGAAGGCGATGGTCGGCGCTTCCGCATCGACCGGCCCTTTTACGCCTCCCCGCGCTTCGAAGAGAATGTTCGAGCCTGTGATCAGTTCGGCAAGCGCTTTCGGGTCCATCGAACAGATAATATCGGGACCGGGACGGCTCATGCTGTCGGTGAAGTGACGTTCGAGAATCGACGCCCCGAGCGCGACCGCGCCGAGACAGGGGTAGTTGGTGGTGGTGTGATCCGAAAGGCCGACCACGGCGTCCGGGAAGGCCTCCTTGAGTTGCCGGATGGCGTCGAGCCGGACGAGGCCTGGCGGCGTCGGGTAGACGTTGGTGCAGTGCAGGAGCGCGAAGGGAACCCCGGCCTGCCTGAGAATTTCGACCGACGGACGAACCGAGTCGAGCGTGTTCATGCCGGTGCTCAGGATCACCGGCTTGCCGAAACCGGCGATATGCTTGATGAGCGGATAGTTGTTGCACTCGCCGGAGCCAATTTTGTAAGCTGGAATGTCGAACTCCGCCAGCCGGTCAGCCGCCGCACGGGAGAAGGGCGTGCTGATGAAGATCGCGCCGCGTTGCTGGACGTGCCGCATCAGCGCCCGCTCGTCATCTTCCGACAAGGCGCACCGCTGCATGATCTCGTAAATGGAGATGTCCGCGTTGCCGGGAATCACCGAGCGGGCCTCTTCGGACATTTCATCCTCGATGATGTGGGTCTGATGCTTGACGATCTCCGCCCCAGCATCGATAGCCGCGTCCGCCATCGCGATGGCGAGGTCGAGCGATCCTTCATGATTGATGCCGATTTCAGCGATAACGACCGGCGGATGGTCATCGCCGATGAAGCGATGAGCGATTTTCATTTCAGCCATGCAGTTGTTCCAGAAGTTTTTCAACGAGGACAAGGTCTTCTTCGGTGTCGATATCCGCGCTCTCCTGCTTGCTCATCACGAACGGCACGCTGCCGTTGGAGGGAAAGCCGCCGCGTTTGAGGAAGTCGGATACACGGAACACATAGATCGCCCCGTTGGGAATGTAGGTCGCGGGGAGATCCTGGCGGCGGCAATTCGAGAGTTTTTCATCAAAGAGCGATTGCAGTCGCCCGTTTTCATCGATTTTGAATGACTTGTATGGCGAGGCCGTCAGCTCGGTGACGCTGAGCAACGTCGTCCGGTTCAGTTCGGCCATCCGGCAGAGGGCGGCGTCGATGTGCTTTGAGGTTCGCAAGGGCGAGGTCGGCTGCAAATAGACGATACAGGGGTTCTGCCGCCGCAGCTCTTCGGGCAGCCACTCGATGAAGTGCATGACCACATCGACAGCGGAAGCTTCGTCCGTAGCGAAATCGGCAGGCCGCCGAACTTGCTCCGCTCCAAGGCTCGCGGCGAGTTCGAGGATTTCAGCGTCTTCCGATGAGACGAATGTCCTCTCGACAAGCGCCGAGCGGCGGGCGGCGGAGACGGTATATTCGAGCAGCGGCTTGCCGCCGACCAGACGGAGATTCTTCCGCCGGACGCCCTTCGAACCGCCTCGCGCCGGAATCAGCGCGAGCACCATGTTGCCGCCATCAGGCATAATATCCGATGGCCGCATTAGCGCAGCAGACCGCATCGCCAGGGGGAATATCGGTGCCCGGCCTGGAGCCGAGCGCTACGACCAGCTTATTCTTCACGTTCATTGTTCAGATTACGTCAAATCACGAGACATACCGCAATACGCTCTATCGATAGCCGCTATCCGCAGGCTCACGCCGAAACCCGTCGTCAACCCGATAGACACACGGGTCCGCTCCATCGAATGCCAGGATGAAACCTGATCGAGGGACAGCCGGATCTGCGCGACGCCGACTCGACTCTTTGTGCAACCGTTCGATAACATACAGGTCAAGAGAAAAGAGCTTTTCATCAGACGTTTGCCTCTTTCATCCCTGTCCCCTCTTTCTTCAAAGATACTCTTCGCCCTGCAGGAGCTGTTCGGCTTCTTTGAGCTGTTCAAGGGTGTTGATGCCGCGGATTTCGTTAGCGTCGGCCACCTTGAAGGCGCACACCTTTTTGCCTTTGCCGAAGCAGATGCCGAAGACGTCGGTGAGGTAGTACTCCCCCTGGGCGTTCTGGTTGGTGATGCCGTGCAGGGCTGAAAACAGCTCGGCGGAATTGAAGACGTAGACGCCGGAGTTGATCTCATTGACCACCCTCTCCTCTTCGGTGGCGTCCTTGTGCTCGACGATCTTCAGCACCTCTTCGCCGCCGCCGTTCCTGATGATCCGTCCGTACCCCGCTGGATCCTCCATTTCAGCGGTCAGCACTGTCGCGACCGCCTGGCGCGAACGGTGGAAGCCGATCAGCTCCCTGAGGGTTCGCGCAGTGAAGAGCGGCGCATCCCCGGAAAGAATGATGACCTCGCCTTCGAACTCCTTCAGGAACGGCTCCGACTGCATGACGGCGTGGCCGGTGCCGAGTTGCGGCTGCTGCAGGGCGTATTCGACCGGAAAGCTCGCGGTTGCCTGGCGAACCAGGTCGGCCTGGTGGCCGACGATGAGCACGATCTTTTCGGGATCGAGCGCCTGCGATTTTTCGATCACGTAGGCCACCAGCGGCTTGCCGTTGGCTTCGTGCAGCACCTTCGGAAGATCCGATTGCATCCTCGTGCCTTTACCGGCGGCCATGATGACAATTGCAAGACTCATAAAGTCGCTTGTCGAAAGGTTGATGAGTTTTCAGCCAAGATATTCGTCTTCGTTGCCGACGCGATGGCGGCGCTTCGGATTGTTCATCCGGTCAACGATCAGCACCATCGGTTTCCACTGGCGGGCCTCCTCCGGCTCCATCTCGGCGAAGGTCATGATGATGATCTCGTCGCCGGGCAGCGCGCATCGGGCCGCCGCGCCGTTGAGCTGGATTTCGCGCAGGCCATGGGTTCCTTCGATAATGTAGGTCTCGAATCGCTCGCCATTGTTGTTGTTGACCACCAGCACTTTTTCATTGGCCATCATATCGACCATATCGAGCAGCTCCTTGTCGATGGTGATGCTTCCTTCATATTCAAGGTCTCCACTGGTGACGATGGCGTTGTGGATCTTGGATTTGAGCATGTGTAATTTCATACTGGTACAAACAGAGTCGAATTATTTAGATAAAGCTTCACCGCTGGCATGGAAAATCCGGTAGCGTTTCATCGCCTCGTCGCTTTCGAAGCCATACCCGCGAATGGAGCGCGAGGGGCCGGTGATGGTGACGTATTTGTCTGACCGTATCATACGGTCGTTGCTGGTTCTGGAGATATGTTCGGTGCGCAGAACCGTGCCATCCGCCGAACGGATGACGACGTTGTCGAACGCCTCGATATCGCGATTGTCATGCACGATGCCCCGGCCTGCCGTCAGGAGTGTGGCTGTGCCGTCGCGGTTGAAGAGCTGCACGCTGACTCCGCCGTCGAGACGGATCTCCTGTTTCTCGCCCTGACGGTATTCAGAGGCATGGCGGGCGCTGACCACCGTTTTGGTTCTGCCGTTGTCCGAAACCACAAGCGTGACATTCCAGCTCTCCTGGGCGGGCATATCTTTTCCCGAAACAGCCGCCGTCGACATGCGAGACTCCCCTTTGGGAGCGCTGCAGCCGACGGCGCTGAACACTATTGCCAGAAAAAGACCGGTTGTCCGGAAAGAATGCAAGGGAGTTCCGAAAGAGGGTTACTTGATGTTCAACTGATCGAGCACCTTGTAGGTGATGTCCGACTGCTCATCGCCGTAGACGCGAGCATTCTTGTCGAAAATCATGCCGTAGCCATCCTTCTGGGCGACCGCGGCGACGGTGGCGTCGATCTTCTGACGGATTGGGGCAACCAGCTCCTGCTCCTTTTTGGCCAGAAGGCTCTGCTTTTCCAGGGCGCTTTTCTGCAAGGTCTCCTGCTGGTCGCGAAGAGCTTTTTCCTTGACGGCGTTCGCCTTGCCCGTTTTCTGATATGCCTGGACTGCCTGCTGGAATGCGGTCTGCTGCTTGGCCAGCTCCGCGCCGCTCTGGTTTTTCATCGTCTGGAGGCTCTGCTCGGCAGCCTTGGTCTCCGGCATCATCTGGAAAATTTTGCCGTAATCGACGACGCCGATTTTCTGGGCTATTTCAGCCGCGAAAGCCTGCTGGGCGGAAAAGGTCATGCCAAGCGTGAGAGACATGAACAGAAATCCCGAAAGTGCTTTTTTGATTCCTTTTAACTCTGACATGAGCGTTGTGTTTAAGTTATTCATAATACGGTACAACGTGTACGGTTCTTTGTCTTTTCATCGAATCGATACTTCGAAAAGTAATAATTCCGGTTTTAAAATACTATTTCGGCTGAGAAAAACAGGATAAGAATGAGTGACATTCAGCGTCGCCGCCATGCAGGTTTCGCGGGACTCACGGAGTGCGTTTTCTGAAAATCTGGCCCGGCTCCTGCTCGACGATCCTTTTCATTTCGAGTTCGAAAAGATGCACGAGCAGCATGTCGATCTTCAAACCGGTTTTTTCGGCGATGAGGTCGATGTGCATCGCGCCCGTCTGGAGCGCTTCGACGATGCACGCCTCCTCGATGTTCAGGGCGAGCGGCTCGGCAGCCTCAACCTTCTGCTTCAGCGCGGGATTGCGCGCCGGATCGAGTTCGGTGAGAATATCTTCGGCGGAGTGCACTGGCTTGGCCTGGTTCTGCTGGATGAGCCGGTTCGCGCCACGCGAGGCGGCCGAAAAGATGCTGCCCGGCACGGCAAAGACCTCGCGGTTCTGTTCGAGGGCGCAGGAGGCGGTGATCATCGAGCCGCCCTTGATGTCCGATTCGACGATCAGCGTGCCCTGCGTCAGGCCGGAGATGAGGCGGTTCCGGCGCGGGAAGTTGCCCGGCTCGGGTTTGCTGCCGATCCACTCCTCCGAGACAATCGCGCCGCGTTCGAGAATCCGCGGCCAGAGCCGCCCGGCGGGATCGGTGTAGATGCGGTCGATGCCGCAGCCGAGCACGGCGACCGTCACCCCGTCGCTCTCGACCGCCGCGCGATGCGCCATCGTGTCGATGCCGTAGGCCAGGCCGCTGAAAATGGCGTAGCCGCTGCTCGCCATTCCCCGGCAGATGAATTCGGTGGCCTGCTTGCCATATCCGGTGGCTTTGCGGGTGCCGACGACGGCGAGCGAGGGCAACGAGAGCGCTTCTGAGTTGCCGCGCACGAAGAAGAGCAGCGGCGGATCGTAAATCTCCTTCAGGAGCGACGGGTAGAGCGGATCGAGAATGGTGACGACCGAGGCCCGCAGCCGCTCCGCCCGCGCAAGCTGCTTTTCGGCCTCCTCGCGAGCCTTCCCCCGCCACGGCGTGCTTCTGAGCCGTTCGGCGGTTTCGCGGGCGATGGTCTCGCCGATGCCGGGAATCTGGCGCAGCGCGTCGTAGTCCGCTTCGAGCAGCGAGGGAACAGCGCCGAAACGGTTGATGAGGGCGCGTGCTCTGGACGGGCCGATGCCGGGAAGCTGGGAGATGATGAGCAGCAACAGCGCAACGCTTTGCTCGGAAGTCGTTGTCATGATCGGGATCAGGGGTAGTGAAGAGAGCCGGGGGGAGGGGTTTCCCCCCGGAAATGTCTCAGAAATCGCGCTTCATGAGGATATTGGCGAACCCTCGCAGATAGCCTCGCCCCTCCTCGAACGGCAGGGCTTCAAGCGCCGCAAGCGCCGCTTCGGTATCCTCGTTGATCTTCGCCCTGGTCTCCTCCAGTACGCCACAGCGCTCGAAGATCGCCTTGACCGCCGGGACGTTGTCGGGCGTGGTGCCCTTGTTGTCGAAGATCGACTGCAACAGCTCGCGGTCAGCGCCTTCGGCCAGTTCGAGCGAGCGGAGCAGGAGCCAGGTCTTCTTGCCGTTGATGACGTCGCCGCCCGGCACCTTGCCCGACTTGCCGTCTCCGGCCATGATGTCGAGGTAGTCGTCCTGAATCTGGAAGGCGCGGCCAATCTTCTCGCCAAAGGTGACCAGTGCCGCAATCTGCTCCGGAGTGCCGTCACCAGCCACGCCGCCCGCTTCGAGCGCCGCTGAAATGAGACGTCCCGTTTTCTTGGCGATCATGTCGAGATAGTCGGCGATGGAGACATCCGTTCGCTGTTCCAGCTCCATGTCGAGCGCCTGCCCTTCGCAGATGACGATGTTGGCGTCGTTGAAGATGTGGATCATCTCCGCGTGCCGGGAAGTGAGCTCCTTGAGCGCCAGCTCGTAGGCGTAAGCGATCATCATGTCACCCGACAGGATAGCCGAGTTGACGTTCCACTGCTTGTGCACGGTCGGGCGGCCATGCCTCAGGTCGGCAGCATCCATGATGTCGTCGTGCATCAGGGTGAAGTTGTGCAGCACCTCGATGCCGAGAGCGACGCCAAGCGAGTTTTCGGAAGAGCCGCTGACCGCTTCGGCGGCGAGCAGAGCCAGGAACGGGCGGATTCGCTTGCCCTTGCCTTCGAGGATGTATCGCGCCGGGCCATAGAGCGTGCTGGGGCTCTCTTGCTGGAAGCACTGGGCGAGCGCTTCGTTGATTCGTGCGTGGTATTGACGGTACTTGGACTCAACCTGCTCCTGGGTTATCTGTAAAGTCATGGCTCCGGTGCTCAGGGTTTGTGATTGATGGGTGCTCGTTTCAGTTCTTCGATGGTGGCCGATCCGGTCAGGAACATCGCCGCCTTGAGGTCGCTGGACCAGACACGGATCATCTCGTCGAGCGTTCCGGCGTGGAGCGCGACGAGCATGTGGCGTGCGGAGGCTGCAATGTCCGCGCCGAGCGCGATCGATTTGGCGACGTCGAGGCCGTTGCGGATGCCACCCGACGCGATCACGCTTACCGCTCCGTACCCGGGGTTCTGCTGCTTCAGCGCCGCGATGCCGGTCAGGCACTCGGCGGTCGGGATGCCCCAGTTCAGCAGCTCGTCGAGCGCCGAGGGGCTGAAGCGCTCCTCGTGGCCGAAGCGGTCGATATAGCGGTGTTCTTCGACCTTCTGCCAGCTTATGCCCCCCGCTCCGGCCACGTCGATGGCCTTGACGCCCGCATCGGCGAGCTTTCGTGCGGCGGAGGCCGAGATGCCGCAGCCGACCTCCTTGGCGATCACCGGCACGGCGATGGTCGCGGTGATGTCGCTAAGCCTGTCGAGAAAGCCGCTGAAGTTGGTGCTCCCCTCCGGCTGGAAAAGCTCCTGCGCCGGGTTGAGATGAACGATCAGCGCGTCGGCTTCGATGAGGTCGATCAAGATGGCGAGCTGGTCGCGGCTCAGTCCGGCGGCCACTTCGGGCGCGCCGATGTTGGCGTAGATCGGGATCGACGGCGCGGATTTGCGGACAATCGAAAAGCTTTCGCGGTGTGACGATCCTTCGAGCGCTTGCCTCATGCTGCCAACGCCGAGCGGGATGCGGAAGCGTTCAGCGGTTTCGGCCAGCGTGCGGTTCAGGGCGAGCGCGTCGCCATAACCGCCGGTCATCGAGGAGATCATGAAGGGCAGGCCTATCTTCTTGCCGAGGAACTCCGTCGAAAGGTCGATTGCCGAGGCATCGATCTCCGGCACGGCGTTGTGCTCGAACCTCCACGCGCCGAGACCGGTATCCTGACGGTCGAAACAGACCTCGCGGTGCAGACAGATATCGACGTGGCTGTGCTTGCGTTCAGCGGTTATGGCGGCGCTTGTCTCTTGCATTGGCGGTTTGTGATACGCTCCTTGATCCGGGATGATTTTCAGAGGTGCTCTTAAAAGTATAACTTATGGCTGACTTCCCAAACTTTTTATCAAGCCCCGTCGCTATCCCGGAATGTTCAGAACCCTGTTCGATATAGCCATCAGGCACATTCTCGGGCGCAGACGCCAGACGCTGACCACCATGCTCGCCGTTTCGGTCAGCACGATGGTGCTCATCACCACCATTTCGATGACCCGGGGACTGCTCGACTCCTTTACCGACACCATCATCGATGCCGCGCCGCACATCCGCATCAAGGGCGAGAAGATCTATCCCGTGCCGACCAACCTGTTCGAGGCCGCCGGAGCGGGGATGGCCTTCGTGGCGGATCATATCGGCAGGGATGAACCCGAACAGGTGCGCAACTACGGACGGATTCTCGAAATTGTCTCCTCTCCGGCTTTTGCGGGAAAGATTACCGCCGCCTCGCCCTTTGTCGACTCGCAGATCATGGCGGTCAAGGGGAACCGAAACCAGCCGGTGCTGCTCAAGGGGGTGGAGATCGACCGCGAGGAGCGCGTCAGCCACATCGGGCGCAGCCTCGTGTCGGGCGATCTGGTGCTCTTCCGCAAAACCCCCGACGCCCTGCTCGTCGGGCGCTCCGTGGCCACCGATCTCGGCTTGGAGCTGAACGACCAGCTCACCATCATCTCGCCCGACGGCAAAAGCCGCCAGGCAAAGGTGGCAGGAATCTTCTTTACCGGCATCAACGCCGCCGATAACAGCATTCTCGCGTCGCTCAAGTTCGGCCAGATCGTCGAGGGTCTGCCGCCGAACAAGGTCACCGGCATCTCGCTGAAAGTGACCGATCCGATAGATAACGCGCCGCTGGCTCGCGATCTCGAACGGATCACCGGCTACCGCTGCCTGACCTGGCAGGAGGAGAACGCCAGCGTGCTGGTGCTCTTCAAGCGGATCGGCTCCATCGTGCTCTCGCTCGTGGGGTTCGTCGGCGTGGTGTCGGGATTCGGCGTGGCCAACATCCTCGTGACGACGGTCTTCGAGAAGAGCCGCGACATCGCCATCATGAAATCTTTCGGCTTCTCATCGGCGCAGATGGTCGGGCTGTTCATCTTCGAAGGCTTTCTGGTCGGGCTTGGCGGCGCAATAGCGGGCGGCATTTTGGCGACTGGCACTATCGGCCTGATCGCCAGCCTGCACATCGAAAGCTCGCAAGGGCCGCTGACCAAAAGCGGCATCAGCATGTCCTGGAACCCCTGGTACTTTTTCTTCGTCATCGTCGTGACGGTGCTCATCAGCACGATAGCAGCGGCAATCCCCTCGATCCGCGCCGCAAGGCTGGAGCCGGTCAAGGTGCTGCGCGAGAGCAACGTGTAGCGGGAGGAAGATACTTGGGGATAATCTCTCGATTTGGGATCAAAAGAAATAGCAGATAATGGCCATTTATTATTACTGCCAGACGTCATGCATTATAATATTGAGTACGAATACGATTGCATAACAACAGATATGGTGCGTGACTCAAACAATTAGTTGCCCGAAATTCTTTATGTTGGAGTTATAATAGAATCCCTCCTAATACCTTTCGGTGCTTTTGGCATGACTCAAAGAACTATTACCAGCAAAATTTTTCTTTGTCATTTCTGTGGCCTGTAAGGACAGAGTGATATAGAATTTTGCTTCTTCTGAAGCAATCAATCGTTATAGTCTGACTGACATTCAGGTAATAAAAAACGGCTCTTCTATCTTTTGAGCCTCCTCATGCAGACTATAACTTGACATCGAATATTGAAAAGCAGGATTTCATTTTCATTGAAGGGCTTTTTCGGTATGATTATTTTTTCTATAATTCAAAAGAATGATAATGAAAAGGCATCGATCATGGATGAACTCGAAGGCAAGCTGAGGGAGTTGCTCGAAAAGCATGGGGGCATCAGGCTGGCGTTGCTGTTCGGCTCGGTGGCCAAAGGCACGGCGGGGTTCGAAAGCGATCTGGATATTGCGGTCGATAAAGGGCGTCCGCTCGAAGTGGAGGAGATCATCGCGCTCATTGAGGAGCTTGCCATGCTGACCGGCAGGCCAATCGATCTGATCGATCTCGCCACCGTCGGCGAGCCGCTGCTCGGGCAAATTCTCGCCGGGAACAAAAGGATCATCGATAATTCGGCGGAGTATGAGACGCTGATAAACAGGCACAGCTATAACCTGGAACACGTTGTGCCCCAACAAAGAAAAATCCTTGAAGAGAGAAGAAATGCTTGGCTTGGGCGATGATCGCTTATTTAGCGCCGGAATATTGCGTATTTTCTTGTTTAGTGTTACTGGTTTCAGAAATCCAATATGCCCGGCATGTATTGGACGTACTTCACTGAGCAGCAGGGGAATTGACGGGAGTGCGTAATGGTTTGTGGTATATTCACAGTCAACTATATTAACGCTATATTGTATTTTGAACGGAGGAAGGAAAAGCAGTGATAAAAAAAGCGACTATCAGAAATCTTACAGTATTTTCGGATACTGAACTTGAATTTGGCAATAACCTCAATGTCATTATAGGTGAGAACGGAACAGGTAAAACTCATCTGCTGAAATTGCTCTACTCGATTTTAGCTGTAAGTTTTGATGCTAAGAAAAAGTCCCATGCACTACTTCCTACGAAGTCGATGTATCAGCTCCAGCTTGCTGAAAAGCTTGTGAATGTATTTAAATCTGAGTCTCTTGGAAGAATCGTCAGGAGAAAGCAAGGGCGTGAACGGTGTGATATACAGCTCGATTTTCTGAAACCTGCTTTCGATATAGCATTCGATTTTGCTACCCAAAGCAAATCGGAGGTGAATATTGTGAATATGCCTGAGGCGTGGTCTGATATAGCTCCGGCTTTTTTGCCTACAAGAGAACTTTTGACGATTTATCCTAATTTCGTTGCTGTTTATGAAGGACACTATCTTGAATTTGAAGAAACTTGGAGAGATACATGCTTGCTGCTTGGTGGATTATTGCAAAAAGGTCCTAAAGAAAAGAAGATTCGCACATTGCTTGCACCTCTTGAAGAGGCGATGAATGGTCAGATCGAGCTGGATAAAAATGGCCGGTTTTATCTGAAAAACAGCAGTGGCAGAATAGAGATGCCTTTGGTCGCTGAAGGATACAGGAAGCTTGGTATGCTTGCCAGATTGATAGCGACTGGAGCGCTTCTTGAAAAAGGGTATCTGTTCTGGGATGAACCTGAAGCGAATCTCAACCCTCGAATCATCAAAGCTGTTGCCAAAAGTATTCTTGATTTGAGCGGTTCAGGCATTCAGGTTTTTATTGCAACACACAGTTTGTTTCTTCTGCGTGAACTGGAGATTCTTTTGTCAGATCGTCGATATAAGGCAGTCGACGTTCGCTTCTTCGGTCTCCATGATACTTCTGAAGGAGTGAAGGTTACGCAGGGGCCTTCAGTGGATGAGATCGGTGATATCGCGTCTCTTGATGAATCACTGGCTCAGTCTGACAGATTTCTTGGGTTCGGAGGTGATGATGAATCAGTGTGATGTCGATGGATTGAGCTTCAGTTTTCCGGAGAATTGGAAAATAGCCAGATATGATGATTGGGCGTTTTACCGCAATCAGTTTTCGAGAATGTGGAATGAGATAAAAGCAGTCGATATGATTGCTCTCGATCTGTCATTGACTTTCTGGCTGATAGAGGTCAAGGATTATCGAATAAATCGAAGGACAAAGCCGACCAGTCTGCCAGATGAAGTTGCCAGAAAGGTTTATGATACTCTTGCAGCAATACTGCCAGCAAAGATCAATGCTGCCAGTGCAGAAGAGAAGCAGATGGCCACAGATATCAGCAGTGCGCAAAAAATTCGGGTCGTTTTGCATCTGGAGCAACCGCGTCAGGATTCCAAGCTGTTTCGACGTGCTATTGATCCAGCCGACGTTCAGCAAAAAATACGAAAACTGCTTCATCCTGTAGATGCTCATCCGAAAGTTGTCGAAAAGAGGGATATGAGGGGTTTGGCGTGGAGTGTTGATTGAATCGATGAACCTTTCAGGTCAACCCGTTGCAGCAGCGTCCCTGGTTCTATCCAATTCCTACCGCACAATTGTAGGATATAATTTCGACGTCACGAGTATCAGCGCGGTGAGGACTCCGGTGAGGACGGCGAGGTCGGTTCCGATGCCGAAGGTGCTTGTGCCGCCCTGTACCATCAGGGCGCGGAGGAGGTCAACGAGGTAGGAGAGCGGGTTGAGGTGCGCGACGACTTTGAGCCAGCCGGGCATGATCGAGATGGGGTAGATGGCGTTGCTGGCGAAGAAGAGCGGCATCGTCATCACCTGGCCGATGCCCATGAAGCGTTCGCGGGTTTTGACGAGGCAGGCGAACATGAGCGAGAAGGTCGAAAAGAGCGCTGCACCGAGCATGACGGCGAGCATCACGCCGCCGAGCGCCAGTGGCGACCAGTTGAGCTGGATGCGCATGGCGAAGGCCATCACGTAAACGATCACCCCTTGCGCCAGCGCCCGCATTCCCGCCGAGACCGCCTTGCCGAGCACGAGCGCGCCGCGTGGCGCGGGGCTGGCGAGCAGCTTTTGCAGGATGCCGAGGTCGCGCTCCCAGATCACGCTGATGCCGAAAAAGATCGCGATGAAGAGCACACTTTGCGCCAGAATGCCCGGCGCGAGGAAGCTGAAGTAGTCGAGTTTGCCGGTCGGAATGGCGTGAAGCTTGCCGAAGACCTGGCCGAAGACCAGCAGCCAGAGCGCGGGCTGGATCGAGCGGGTCACGATTTCCGACGGGTCGCGGCGCAGCTTGACCAGCTCCGTCGAGACGATGGCCGCCGTGTCGCGCAGGAAGACGGCGGGGTTGAGCCTCTCAGCCCAGTCGCCGTGCGGTTTTCCGGGCGCGGGCGACATCCTTGAAGTTGGCTGTGTCACTGAACTCTCCTGCAAAGTGAATGAATACCTCGTCCATCGACTCGGTGCCCGCCTGCCGCTTCAGCTCCTCCGGCGATCCCTCGGCGGCGATGAGGCCTGACTTCATGATGGCGATGCGGTCGCACAGATCCTCGGCCTCATCCATGTCGTGCGTGGTGACGAGGATCGTGGCGCCGAAGGAGCGGCGCAGCTCCTTGAGCCGGTCGCGCACCTGGTGGCGGGCGGCGGGGTCGAGGCCGATGGTCGGCTCGTCGAGAAAGAGCACCTGCGGGCGATGCAGCATCGACTGGGCGATTTCGAGCCGCCGGATCATGCCGCCCGAGTAGGTGCGCACCAGCTTGCCGCCCGCCTCGGTGAGGCCCATGAAGGCGAGGGCGTCGTCGATGCGCTTCTTGCGCTCGGCTTTCGGGACGCCGTAAATGCGGGCGAAGAGCAGCAGGTTCTCGAAGCCGGTCAGCGCTCCGTCCGCCGAGATCATCTGCGACACGTATCCCATGTGCTTGCGGACGCCGACGGGATTGGCGAGAACGCTGCATCCGGCGACCGTTGCCGTGCCGCTCGATGGCGGCAGCATGGTGGTGAGCATCTTGATGGTCGTCGTCTTGCCCGCCCCGTTCGGCCCGAGCAGGCCGAAGATTTCGCCCGACGGCACGACGAGGTTCAGCTCTCTGACCGCCACGAGCGAGCCGAACGAGCGGGTGAGCCGGTTGGTCTGGATGGCGATGCTGTCGGCTGTCGGTTGCGGCATGGTCTCAGTAGTCGAATAACGTTACGGACGTGTCTTGAAAGTAAGGTACGGTTCGGCGACGCTTTCCGCAACATCCGAAACGGCCTGGCGGATCGGAATTTCAGGGTGAAAGGGTATCTTGCGGTATGGTATCGGGTTAAATCCATCAATCCTTCACACATGGCCATTCTTTCCATCGATCAGGGCACGACCGGCACCACCTGCATGGTGTACGACGAGGCGGGTCAGGTGCTTGCCCGCGCCTACCGGGAGCTGACGCAATACTATCCGCAGGCGGGATGGGTGGAGCACGATCCCGAGGAGATCTGGCGGACGGTGGTCGAGTGCGTGAGGGAGGTTCGGCGGTCGTGCACCGAACCAATCGAGGCGGTTGGCATCACCAACCAGCGCGAAACCACCGTGGTGTGGAATCGCCGGAGCGGCGAGCCGCTGCATCGCGCCATCGTGTGGCAGTGCAGGCGTACGGCAGAAATCTGTACCCGTTATCGAGCTGAGGAGGAGGCGATCCGCTCGAAGACCGGCCTGCCGCTCGACGCCTACTTCAGCGCCACCAAGATTCGCTGGATTCTCGACGCGCATCCCGAACTCGATCCCTCCAACCTGCTCTTCGGCACCATCGACACGTGGCTCATCTGGAAACTGACCGACGGTAAGGTTCATGCGACTGACCTCACCAACGCATCGCGCACGCTGCTCTTCGACATTCACGAGCGACGCTGGTCGTCCGATCTTTGCGAGCTTTTCGGCGTACCGGAGTCGATGCTACCGGAGGTGCGCGAGTCGATGGACGGCTTCGGCGCAGTGAGCACGATTGCAGAGCTTGGAGGCGTACCGGTAGCGGCCGTGGCGGGCGACCAGCAGGCGGCGCTCTTCGGACAGTGCTGCTTCGAACCGGGCTCGGTCAAGAACACCTACGGTACCGGCTGCTTCATGATGATGAACACCGGAGCGGAGTGCGTCCGTTCGGCCCACGGCCTGCTCACGACCCTCGCGCTCGACGGCGCGGGGCGGGCCTGCTACGCGGTCGAGGGATCGGTGTTCATCGGCGGCGCGGTGATGCAGTGGCTGCGCGACGGCTTGCAGCTCATCCGAAGCGCCGCCGAGTCCGAAGCGATTGCCCGCTCGGTGGAGTCCAACGGCGGCGTCTGGCTCGTGCCCGCCTTCGTCGGTCTCGGCGCACCGCACTGGAACATGGAGGCGCGGGGCGCGATTACCGGGCTGACGCGAGGTTCGTCGCGGGCGCACATTGTCCGTGCGGCGCTGGAGTCGATCGCCTACCAGTCGCACGACGTCTTCCGTGCGATGGTGGCCGACACCGGCTTGCCACCGCAGGTGCTGACCGTCGATGGCGGCGCAGTGAACAACGCTTTTCTGATGCAGTTCCAGGCCGACCTGCTCGACGTGCCGGTGCTCAAGCCCCGGAACATCGAATCGACCTCGCTCGGCGCGGCCTGCCTCGCCGGTCTGAAAGCCGGAGTGTGGCGCTCCGCCGACGAACTGCGAGCGCTCAACGGGGTGGAGCGGGTCTTCAGCCCCGCTATGCCGGAGACCGAACGAGCGGCGCTGCTGTCGGGCTGGCAGAAAGCGCTACGCCAGACGCTCGCCTCGTAAACCGTTCAAACCAAAGAAGATGACACACATCGACCATCCCAACGAAGCCGCGCCGAAGTCCGTCGTTTGCCCGATCTGCGGCCAGCAGTTCACCTGCGGAATGTCCTCCTCCTGCTGGTGCGCCACGCGGGTGGTTCCCGAACCGGTGCGGCGCTCCCTCGCCGAACGCTACGAAACCTGCGTCTGCAGCGCCTGCCTCGACCGGCTGATCGAAGAGGCGAAAGAGGAGTGAGGCGGCGGCGGTGAGCGCTAAAAGGACAGCAAGGACTTAAAGGTTGTGAAGAAATGATCTCTCCTTTGTTTTTCTGTCCTTGCTGTCCCTGACGTCCTTTGCGTCCTTGATTGTCTTGCTCTTCCGAAAAATTAGTTTCGAATCGGGCGCACGGTTTTCATTCCAGCCCTGTTGTTTCATATACTTCAGAAGTTGAAATGTGTTTTCCCGGAAACGATAACCGATATGGAGCGTCTGAAATGATGAAATCACTGAAAGTTGCGACGCTGATCGCTGTGATGGTCGGCATGGGTGCGGCCGCTTATGCCGCGCAGAATCCGTCAGCGGAGTATGGCAAAAAGCTCTTCAACGATCCGACACTTGGCGGTGCTACAGCTTCGAAAAGCTGCAACAACTGTCATCCGTCAGGCAAGGGAGTTGAAAATGCCTGGAAGAATCCGAAGCTTGGTGAGCAGATCAATACCTGCATCACCGGTGCGCTGAAGGGAAAAGCTCTGCCGATGGAGTCGGTGCAGATGCGTTCGCTCATCATGTACCTTCAGTCGCTCAAACCGGCTTCGATAAAGTAAAAATCAGTAAACAGTTATGAATGTGAAAAAAATATCGATTCTTGGATGCGGCTGGCTTGGATTACCGCTTGGCCGCTATCTCGCCGGAGAGGGGTTCACCGTCAAAGGCTCCACGACGAGCGAGCGCAAGATCGCCGCTTTGAAAGAGGCCGGGATCGAGCCTTATAAAATCGTCATCGGCGAAGCGCTTGAAGGCGACATTGCCTCCTTCCTCGACAGCGACATCCTCGTTCTCGACATTCCGCCGGGGCGCGGCGAGGCGGTGGTCGAGCATCATGTCGGCCAGATTTCGCTGCTGATCGACGCGCTCGCCGATTCACCGGTGAGGTACGTGCTCTTCGTCAGCTCGACCTCGGTCTATCCCTCTCCTGGCCGGGAGGTTGTCGAAACTGACGCGGAGGATCCCGAGGTCGCCGACTCGCTGGCTGGCCGCGCTTTGCTGTACGTCGAGGAGATGCTGCGCTCGGAGTCCTCGTTCAGCACCACGGTGTTGCGCTTCGGCGGGCTGATCGGCCCCGGACGCAATCCGGCGGAGTTCATGCAGCGCATGACGGAGATCGCCAATCCCGGCCAGCCGGTGAACTTCATCCACCTCGACGATTGCATCGGTATCATCGCTGCGATCATCCGGCAGGGTGAATGGGGCGAAGTGTTCAATGCCTGTGCGCCGCTCCATCCGACGCGGGGCGAGATTTACAAAGCCGCCGCCGAGAGCCACGGCCTCGCTGCGCTGCCGGAAGAGCCGTCCGGCAGCAAGGACTTCAAGCTCGTCAACAGCGACAAGCTCGTCACCAAACTTGGCTACACCTTTCTGCGCCCCGATCCGCTCGCGATGGCAAGGGGGAGCAATTGATAGTTGACAATTGATAATGGATATTTGAATAGTATGAGCTGGTCTCAAATGATTGTATCCGAAAAGATTAGCTACACCATCGACCTCGAATTGTGATTGTTTTCAGGCTCAGGCTTCGCTTTTTGGCAACGAAATGGCAAGGTCTGAGCCTGGACTTTCCGAAACCCGAATCGTGGTGATCTCTTCACTTTTACCGATCCATCAGGCTACGACAATACGTCGCATCGATGAGTGGACAGAACAACGAACAGCGTTATTTTTCATTGTCCGGCATAAATCCAAAACTGGAGATTCCGATGAGCAGAGGAGTGAAAATCGGCATCGCGATTGTCGTCATCATTGTGGCGGGAATTGCTTCGGTGTTTTTGCTGACTTCGGGAATGGAAAAGAGAGCGGATGCTTTCTTCAACGCCGTAAAGCGACATGACATCGCCAAAGCGCATACGTATCTTTCGGAGGATTTCAAAGCCAGCACGGACGAGATCTCGCTGAAGGAGTTTCTGTCAAAAGGCGCAATTCTGAACTTCAAGTCGGCAAGCTGGAGCAATCGCCAGATCAGCGGCAATCGCGGCCAGCTCGATGGCTCCATCACGACCGAATCCGGCGGCGTGGTGCCGCTGAAGCTGAACTTCGTGAAGGAGAACGGCGAGTGGAAAATCTACTCGATCCAAAAGCCGGTTGCCGGTCTTCAAGCTACAGAATCGTCACCCTCAGCGCCTTCTCAGAGCGAACAGGCGACGCTCGTGAAGCAATCGATGCATGATTTTCTCGTTTCGGTCAGGCAAAAAGAGATGAGCCATTTCCACAGCACCCTGTCGCGGATGTGGCAGAAGCAGGTGTCAACGGAGGAGCTGAACGCGGTATTCATCAACGTTATCGAATCCGGCGCGAACTGGCCAGCGGTGGACACGCTCGATCCTGTGCTATCGCCCGTCATGAAGATGGATGAGCATGAGGTGTTGACGCTGAGCGGCCAGTACCCGACTAATCCCGTGCTCAGGTTCGAGATGAAATACGTGTACGAAGGCGTCGCCTGGAAGCTGATCGGCTTCAGCCTTGAAGCGAAGTAGGGTTTGGGACTGAGGACGGGTGCGTTTGAAAGAAAATGCTGGATGAGGGGGTGAATGGAAATTCAGTTCTTGAAAATCGGGCGTATGGTTGGTAAATATCAATCTGGTTGATGGGTCTTTTATTATGTTTTTGAAGTTATCGTATACAAAAAAAGGCTTTTTGCGTTTTCTGAATCAGGCAGATAAGTCTAAACAATGTTCGGCGTCGAGTGGTCAAGTGGCTGAAACTTTAGCTGAGAGTCAGGTAAAACAATGTTCAATTTGTTGATGTTCAATGTTGATTGGTCGGCTGGTAGAGTCTCCGTACCGTCTGGGCGAATTTTTGAGTACACCGATGACCACATCAGTGCTCAGTTCCGGGATGGCAGCAATAACCTACTGTTAGATCGCCTAACTTCCTTGCCGTGTCTTTTCTGTGAAGAAGGCACCACAAATGAAGCGGCATATGTAGGTCAAATCAATCGAGTGCGCATCACTGGCAAGGACATGTCTCTGGAAATTAGATTCGATACGGAGGTGCCTCCTCTACAAAACAGCATAATGTACGCGAACCGCACCCAGTTGGATATGCCTCATGAATTCGAATTTTCAAGAAATCATTGGGCTGTGAAGGATGTGGATCTTTACCGCTTCCTGCTTCAGACTGTTCGTCCACGTCGCCAGCGTCCGAAAGTGTTTGAGATCGCCGAGCACGAAAGCATCGAGCCTGCCCTCGCATCGGCAATGATGCCTTTCGATTCGGCCTTTAACGTTGTCTATGAAAGTATTCGCGAGGCCGCTGACAATGCAGGGCTACGGTGCAGGCGAGCCGATGACATTTGGGAGAATGTCGCGATTATCCAAGATGTTGTTTCACTCATTGACCGCTCTAGAATTGTTATTTGCGACTGCACGGGACGAAACCCAAACGTGTTCTATGAGGCTGGAATCGCCCATACACTTGGGCGTGACGTAATCCTTATTACACAAAGCGACCATGACATTCCTTTCGACCTTCGGCATCTTCGGTATGTCCGTTATCTAAACAACGGAGAGGGGCGCGCAGAGCTAATGCAGTCTTTGCAAAATAGAATGAATACACTATTGGGGCATTGAGGTGTAACGCCCAACCAAACACTTGTGCGGATGTAAAAAGCCGCCCAGACCGTTCACTTCGATGTTCTACACAATAACAAACCAAGCAACAGGAGAAACACGCGATGATCCCGGAGAAACTGAAAGAAATCATGAAACAGGATGGTGTGGTTGCCATCGCTACGCTGGGAGCTGATGGGCCGCATATGGTCAATACCTGGAATAGCTACCTCAGAATTTCACCAGATGAACGCCTGTTTATCCCGGCTGGTTTCATGCACAAGACGGAGGCAAACGTTGCCTATAATCCGGATGTTTTGATAACACTCGGAAGTAGCAAGGTTGAGGGGTTGCATGGGGCGGGGGCCGGTTTCCTGATCAAGGGAAAGGCAACGTTCGTGACATCCGGGCCTGATTTTGATTTCATGAAAGAGACGTTCAGTTGGCTGCGCGCCACTTTGGCCGTTACCATTGAATCAGCTACTCAAACCTGGTGAAACTCAAATGCATGATCGCTTGCTCTCACCTTGACCCCGCTGCCTAAGCGGAACCATTGCCAGAATCAGCGGATGTGAGGCCACTGCCCCCCCCCCGCTCGCCACAAAACATTTGCATCTGACAGCGCTATTCCTGAGATTGTGTTTGAGACTTACACATCCGTCAGGCGTTCAGTAACCAGTTACCGATGGGCAGTGAAATAGCAAAAACCGAGTTCAGCGCGGAGGAATTCCGGCAGTTTCAGCAGAACCTGAGGAAAGAGACCCGGGTTCTGATGGATTGGTTTTCCTCGGACGCTTTTGAGAAGCGCCAGATGATGTGCGGCATCGAACTCGAAGGGTGGCTCGTGGACGGCGATTTCAATCCGGCGGCGCGGAACGACGAGTTCCTCGCGCGGGTCAACAGCCCGCTGGTCGTTGCGGAACTGTCGAAGTATAACTTTGAACTCAATGTCGCGCCACACCCGCTCAACCGTCAGCTCCCGGAGTTTCTGAGGAGCGAGCTTCAGTTTCTCTGGAACTCCTGTTCACGCCACGCCCGCGAGATGGGGTGCCAGACCCTTTTTACCGGCATTCTGCCAACCGTGCAGGACAGAATGCTCACGCTCGAAAACATGTCGTCGATGCAGCGGTTTCACGCCCTGAACCGTGAAATCCTGCGCTCGCGCTCGCTGCATCCACTGAAAATTCACATCGAGGGCGCGAACGAGCGGCTGGAGGTGGTGCATCACGACGTCATGGCCGAGGCGGCGACCACCTCGCTGCAAATCCACTTTCAGGTTCCCTTCAGCCGGGCCGCCGCGTTTTATAACGTCGCGCATGTGCTTTCGGCTCCGATGGCTGCGCTCTCGGCCAACTCACCGTTCCTCTTCGGGCGCGAGTTGTGGGATGAGACTCGCATCCCGCTTTTCGAGCAGGCGGTAAACACGCCGTCGTTCGTCGATCCCGCCGGAAGACCGGTGTCGCGAGTCACCTTTGGGCACGATTACGTTCGCGAGTCGCTCCGGGAGGTGTTCCTCGAAAATCTCGACGGTTTCCCGGTGCTGCTGCCGGTTCTCTTTGACAACGATCCCGGCATGATGCATCACCTGCGGCTGCACAATGGCACGATCTGGCGCTGGAACCGGCCACTGATCGGCTTTGGCGACGATGGCCGCCCGCACCTGCGCATCGAGCACCGCGTCCCGGCGGCGGGTCCGTCGATCCCTGACATCGTGGCGAACATCCTCTTTTTCTACGGCGCGATGCTCCACCTGCAACCGGAGGTGCCGCAATCCGCCATATCGTTCGAACAAGCGCGGACGAACTTTTACGCCGCCGCCCGCTCGGGCCTCGACGCAATGGTCACGTGGAGGTCGGGAAGCGCCATTCCGGTCGAGACGCTCATCATGCAGCACCTGATCCCCGGCGCGATTCTGGCGCTGGCTGAAATTGGATTCGACAGCAGCGACCTGCGCCACTACCTCGTCGAGGTGCTCGCCGAGCGAGTGGCGACGCGGCGCAACGGCGCATGGTGGCAGAAAGCTTTTGTCGCAAGGCACGGCCGCGACTTCAAGGCGTTGACGCAGGCGTGCCTCGAAAACCAGAGCCGTAATATTCCCGTCCACGAATGGAGCCTCTGAACGACTATCCCGTCCCGGCGCTGCATCGCTTCGAGCGCCTGCCCGACGGCTTCATCGACACACCGGTCGAGCGGCTCGGCAAGATACTGCCCGGTCCGTCGCTCATCCGCATCGAGGGCGAACCGGGGCCGCCGCTCTTCGTGTCGATCCTCCTGCACGGCAACGAGACCACCGGCTTCGACGCCATGCAGCGGATTCTCGCCGGATACGACGCGCCACGTCGGCTGTTGCCGAGGCCGGTGCTGCTCTTCGTGGGCAACGTTGCCGCCGCCGTGCGGGGAGTGCGCAAGCTCGACGGGCAGGCCGATTACAACCGCATCTGGCACGACGAGCGCTACCCGGAGCATCGGCTTGCGCGAGAGGTCATGGCGGAGGTCGCAAAAGCAGCGCCGCTCGCGGCCATCGACCTGCACAACAACACAGGCAAGAACCCGCACTACGGCTGCGTCAACCGGCTCGACGACGCCACGCTCAGCCTTGCCCGGCGCTTCAGCAGAACCATGGTCTGGTTCACCCAGCCACAGGAAGTGATTTCGATCGCGCTGTCGCGCATCTGCCCCTCGGTGACGCTCGAATGCGGCGTTTCGGGCAACGCTGCCGGAACGAGCCATGTGGAGAACTACCTCCGCCACTGCCTCGAACTCTCCGCCGAAGCGCTCTTCACGCCGCCGCCTAATCACCTCAGCGACCTCTTCCACACCACGGCGCGGATTATCGTACCCGAAGGTGTGCGCGTGGAGTTCGGGGCGAGTTCGGACAATGCTGATCTTTGTCTGCGCGAAGACCTGGAATGCCTCAACTTCGAGCGCGTGCCAGAAGGCGCGGAGCTGGGAAGCTATCGCGGAAGCGTGACGCCGCTCGTGGTGATCGACAACGAAGAACGCGACGTCACCAGCCGCTACCTCCGCTTCAGCGAAGAGCGCATCATCACGAAGCTGCCAATCGTGCCCTCGATGTTCACCCGCGACGTGCGCGTCATCATGCAGGACTGCCTCGGCTACATCATGGAGCCGTACGAAGTGAAGCGGGAAGTTTAAAAAGGATCGTCCCGACGGATCGTAATTGAAAGTGGTTTTCCCGCAAAATATTCACATTACATAAATGCCGCTCTGTATTCGACAACCGGGAGGGCCCGTTATGCTCACTGATTTCCGATCCAGAACCGGTATTTCTGCCACTCGTGAATTATTCAGCCTATATTTTTGTAAAAGGTTCGAGGAAAGAAGTTCGATCTTCGCTATTGTCAAGAGTTTTTTGACCAGGTTCACCAGTATTCAGAAGAACTTATTTTGTGACAATCATGACTGACTATCATTGCCACCTGCTTCCGGGCATAGATGATGGCCCTTCATCCGTAGACGAATCCATCGAGATGGCTCGACTGCTCAGTAAAGCCGGATACGACACGGTCTACTGCACGCCTCACCTGATCAAGGGACGGTATGAGGCTGATAACAATAGCGTTAAAAAAAGTATAAACGACCTTCAGGAAGCGTTGAACCGGAACGGTATTCCCTTGAAGTTGCTTCATGGAAGAGAGTACTATCTCGACAGCAATTTCATGGATTATCTCGATGACCTCATGCCTCTTGAAAATACATCAAATGTGCTGATTGAAATTCCGCCGCATACCTATCCGGGCATGGTTGAGGATTCGCTTTCCGCAATAATGCGACAAAATCTCACGCCAATGCTGGCGCACCCCGAACGCTGTGAGCTATTCGTCGAAAAAAAAATCACCGATGTTCCCAGAAAAAAAGCGACGTTAAAAAGCCTGTTTCACCGCATCAATTCTTCGCCTCTACCGTTACCTCGCCAGGAAGAGGAGAGTGACAATAAATTGCTTCTCTGGATGATTGGAAATAAATGCGCCTTCCAGAGCAATCTGCCGAGTTTCAAGGGCATCTATGGAGAAAAGATACAGGCAACGGCTCAATACCTCGACAGTCTTGGCGTCTATACGCACTCAGGTACGGACGCGCATAGTCCCGGAGGAGTGAAAAAGCTGTTTGGCTTCGATGAACTTCAATGAACAATAAAACCTCACACCGGAACAGAATGCTGTAATAGTTCCGGTATGAGGTAGTCACAAAACAGTTCGAAAAATCAGAAGTCAAACCATTGTAACGGGTTATCTCCTTCTGTCGTCTTGACCTTGACCGCCTTGACCTTGATCTTGTCCGGGAGTCTGTTCTTGACCTCCTCCAGGAGTCTGCATTTGGTCTTCTGTCAGAGTCGGAATGTCCCCTTCAGTTGCTGGCGTCGTCGGAGTTGTCTCCGTTGTCGGTGTGGTGGTCGTTGATGGCGTTGTTGGCGTCGTCGGCGTCGTTGGCGTCGTTGGCGCAAAGCCTGAAGTCATAGACGACATATCAACAGGGGCGAATTCCGGAAACTCGACCCAGGTGATTGCCGGCATATAACTTACAACTATAGCATCCGACAAATTCCCGACAGTTTCGGCCAATGCCTGTTCCGTCATTGCAGGCGCGATGCCCATGACAGTCATCATGCCGACGTAAAATATTGAGCGTTTCATATCGATTGTGATTATGGTTGTATCGAACTATGTTCAGAACATGATTCCTCCGCCAACACTCCAGATAAAACGAACCCCATCACCCGTATAACCAGTCAGATCAGCCAAACCCGCGCTTGCCACCACCGCGCTCTGTTTGCCGACCATGAAGGTTTTTGATGCGCCGAGAGCGAGATTCATACCGTTCCACTCTACAATGCCATTGCAAGCATCGAACAGCTCGTACGCCACATTGCCAAAAACCGCGGTGCCATGTTTGCCTTTACCATGAGCGACGTCATACGGGCTCTTGTCCCAGAATCGGCCGTTACCAATACCGATGCTGTAATGCAGCTTGGTTGTATTCGTCCCGTCTTTGATGAAACTATCATCCTGAACACCCTGGCTGTACACGATGTAGTAGCTTTCTTCAGAATCACTGAGATTTTTCGAAGTGCTCCCGAGGAGAATGTTCTCCACCCCGACAGCGACAGAACTTCCACAACCGAGGTAACGATGCAGTTTGAGGTTGGCTGAATAGCGCTTCCAGTCACTCAGGTCGAGCGACATGACGCTTGCTTCGAAACCGACTTGTTTTTTCGGGTTTCCGATGCCGAAACCAACCCCCATGGCGGCATCCGATTTTGTTGAATAGGGAGCAGGAATGGTGCCTCCGGCTCCCGCAAAAACCGTACCATAGGCAGCGCCCCATCCAATCGGCGTACTGAGCGATTTACCATGGATATTGGGAAATGATCCACTGATAGTGGTTTCAGCAAGCACGGCCTTTGGCGCAACTAACGCCAGCATGGCTGAAAGCAACAGGAATTTCAACTTCAAGCGTTTCATGAGTGTTGTATTTTTAATAATTGAATGAAGTGCTCAATAGACATTTTAAAAAAACAAACGCAATCAATGCACCCGTTCATCGATGTTATATATATCGTATAGTAAAACTTAGTCGTTTGCTCCCGCTCTTTATATATTTTGTTATATATTTTTTTGGTGCTTTACCTATATAGTAATAAATTTTCTTAAATCTATTTTTCTATATTCAAAATATAAATTATCCCTTCAGTTCTTGCAAAATTTCTTCCAATAAGGTTGTTACAGTCAAACAAACTGTATTATCCGGACAGCAGCGTGACGTTATGCACATCACCTTTCGGGAGTGCCGTTCGCACTGGTTGCATAATACAGGCACCATGCACCCGATCCATATTCATGTCCAGGGAAGTGATCGAAACCACCATCTTGCTGATTTTGGCCAGTCGGACTCTCACCCGACCCGGTTCGTACCGCCGTTTTGGCTGGCCAGATTTGTCTTCGACTGAATTACGGACGCCCCGCTCCTTGCGTTTCTTCAGCTCCGCTCGCTTCCTGTTGATTTTGTCGGCATGAGTGATTCGTAGTAGTGGGCGCAATGCTTCCGGCTCAGATCGACATCCCGTTTCAGAACACAACCTTCGTTGTACTGGCTTCTCGACAACCGCTCGACAATGCTCCATTCGCCGCCGCCGCTGATCGGGAGTTTCATGCCGGATTGAATTTTTGCGCCAGTATTGCCTCGAACCACCGGATAGCGCTTCAGCGCGATAGCTCTCCGTGGCGATAACGAATCGAAATACGGATGCTTTCTGATCTGACTGAGAGTATTCTGATCCGAAGAACGTGACTTTCGTTCGATGAACGAGGCCTCCGGCGCCATGCTCCGACGGAAATTTTCTGATATACAGCTCTTCAGCAACATGCCTCTGAACCGGATTGGCAAGCTTGACCGAGCGTTTGGAAGGGTCGAGCTTGCTTCCAAAGGGAAGATAAACACTCTTCGAAGGAATGCTGATAACTTCAGCCGATACATGAAACGATGTTGCCGAGGCGCAAGGGAGAGGAGGTATTTCGGCGGATTTCCCTGTTGTTCGCACCCTGGTTATCGTTCAGGCAAAATTACCCGGAGAAAAAGAAAAGGCTGTCCCGATTTTGTTTTCGGGACAACCTCATGGTCAATCGTCAGGCGTTCATGTATTTGAAGAACTCCCTGTTGTCTTTGGTCTCGACGATCTTTTCGCGCATGAACTCCATGCACTCGATCGGGTTCTTGTCGCCGAGGTACTTGCGGAGCAGCCAGGTGCGCGACAGCTCCTCCTGGGTGAAGAGCAGCTCCTCTTTGCGGGTTCCCGAACGGAGAATGTCGATGGCCGGGAAAATCCTGCGCTCCGACAGACGGCGGTCGAGCAGCAACTCCATGTTGCCGGTACCCTTGAACTCCTCGAAGATCACGTCATCCATGCGCGAGCCGGTATCGACCAGCGCCGTGGCGATGATGGTCAGGCTGCCGCCCTCCTCGATGTTCCTCGCCGCGCCGAAGAAGCGCTTCGGCTTGGTCAGCGCGTTGGCGTCGATACCGCCGGAGAGAATCTTGCCGGAGTGCGGGATGATGGTGTTGTGCGCACGGGCGAGCCTCGTGATGGAGTCGAGCAGAATCACGACGTCGTGACCCACCTCGACCATCCTCTTGGCCTTCTCCAGCACCATGTCGGCCACCTGCACGTGACGTTCCGGATCTTCGTCGAAGGTCGAGCTGACCACCTCCGCCTCCACGCTGCGGGCCATGTCGGTCACCTCCTCAGGGCGCTCGTCGATGAGCAATACGATAAGATAGACCTCGGGATGGTTCTTGATGATGGCGTTGGCGATCATCTGCAACAGAATGGTCTTACCAGTCTTCGGCTGGGCGACGATCAGACCGCGCTGTCCTTTGCCGATCGGGGTGAAAATATCCATGATGCGCCCCGAATACTCGCTCTGGCGGGTTTCGAGCTTGATGCGCGAATGGGGAAAGAGCGGCGTCAGGTTCTCGAAGAAGGGACGCTCGCGGGTCA
>JAAXWU010000002.1:0-1650 GCA_013334855.1 Chlorobaculum sp.
GAACGCTTACCATCCTGAAACCCGATTGCGTGCGCAAGCAGCTCATCGGCGCTGTCACCGACCAGATCGAGCGCGCCGGGTTCCGCATCGTGGCGATGAAGAAAACCCGCCTCACCAAAGAGACCGCTGGCGCATTCTACGCCGTGCACAAAGAGCGCCCATTCTACGGCGAACTGGTCGATTTCATGTCCTCCGGCCCGTGCGTGCCGATGATCCTCGAAAAAGAGAACGCCGTCGCGGACTTCCGCACGCTGATCGGCGCGACCGATCCGGCGCAGGCTGACGAGGGAACCGTCCGCAAGCTCTATGCCGACAGCAAGGGCGAGAACATCGTCCACGGCTCCGACTCCGCCGAGAACGCCGCCATCGAAGGCGCATTCTTTTTCTCGGCTGAAGAGGTCGTCCGCGTGGACTGACCTGCCTCAGTATCGATCCGGCTTCATGCAAAAGGCCGACCCGGAACAAACCTGGTCGGCCTTTTTTCGTTGAGCGATGATTCGTCAGAGACGACGTTCAGCGCGACTCCCCCTCCCCGCCAGCCCCTTTGCCGCCGCCGGAACGCCGCTCAAGCAGCGACTCGCTGAAGGTCTCGCCGTAAATATCCCACACCGTCACGAAAAGCGCGGCAATGACCGGGCCGATGATCAAGCCCGGCACTCCGAACATGCCGAGTCCGCCAAGCGTGCCGAAAAAGATGAACAGCTCGTGCATCTGCGTATCGCGCCCGACCAGAATCGGCCTGAAGATATTGTCGATCTGCCCGACGACCAGAGCACAGAAAAGCGCGAGTCCGGCAGCTTGGAGGTATTGGCCCGAAACGGCCAGAATGATGACCGTTGGAATCCAGATAATCGGCGAACCAACCAGCGGCAAGAGCGACAGCATCGTCATGATCGCCCCCCAGAAAACCGCCTGCGGGATACCCGCCACATGAAACGCAAGCCCCGCCAGCGAACCCTGCGCCACGGCGATAACCAGCGACCCCTTGAGCGCGGCTCGCGTCACGGAGAGAAATCGGTCGAGCAGCCGCTTCTGGTCGTTTTCGTTCAGGGGCAGATAGAACTGGATTCTCTCCAGGAAGCCATGCCCGTCCTTGAGCAGAAAGAACATGGTGTACCAGAAAATGAAGAAGAGTATGAGATCGTAAATCGCCGTCCAGGTGAAGGCTGAAAAGCCGCTGATGACGGAGGTGCCGAGATTGCCGAGCAGTTCGGCGGCTTTCTGCAGAATCAGGTCGCTGTAGTTTTCGATTTCAGGATAAAACGGCAGCGTTGAGAGCAGTTGCGGCAAACCTTGCGGATCCTTGAGCTGCTCGCGGATGAGCGGAATGGCCGTGCTGCTCAAGGAGAGCGCCTGCGTGATCACCACGGTGAAAAGCGCGACCAGCGGCAGAAACACCATCAGGAAAAAGATGAAGAGCGTCAGGGTGGCGCTCAGGCTTCGCCGCCCTCCGGTCAGTTTGATGAAGCGATGAAAAAGCGGCGTGGCCAGACCGGTAAAAATACCGGCGAGCAGGATCGTCATCAGGAACTGCCGGATCATCGTCAGAAAAAGCGCGGAGATCAGCAGCGCCGCGATCAGCACGGCGATCTTGTTGAATTGCGTGGTGTTCATCCGTGTCATGGCAAGCGGGCGTCGTGCATCGTTTGA
>JAAXWU010000002.1:1750-67526 GCA_013334855.1 Chlorobaculum sp.
TCAGGAACTGCCGGATCATCGTCAGAAAAAGCGCGGAGATCAGCAGCGCCGCGATCAGCACGGCGATCTTGTTGAATTGCGTGGTGTTCATCCGTGTCATGGCAAGCGGGCGTCGTGCATCGTTTGAGAAGCTTCACTGCAATGTAACGCGACCGCCACGTCACTGCAACAAGTGATTCGAGCGCATCAGTTTCGCCGCGACGCGGAAGCCGTGAAACGCAATCCACCGTAAACGATTGAGGGACCGAGAGGCGAACAGACCTGAAGCGATTCCGAAAACTCACGGCGTCGGCGAGAATCGATTTCAATGGCGATTTCAGAGAACTTCTTGCAGGCGATGTCATCGCGCTGACGATAACGGTTCGTAACTGCCGACACAGCTCGAGATCGGGCAAAAGCCCCATAACGTCATTCATGCAGCGAAAGGTGACGGGCGAGCCATATTATAATACAGCGAGCTTCCGTCCGTACAAGCAGGAGCGCCGCTACCCGTGCATTGGCAGCGTGACGCCGGAACAGGTGTATCCGGGAAAATGCGGCGCAGTGCTAAAATGAGGCTTGGCCGGTCGGCATGAACTTTGTAAACTCTTTGTAAACTTTACAGGTAAGCTCAACCTGAGACCGGAACCGGGTAGGCGCGAGCCACGCCAGATCTGCCACATTATACCAAAATCGTGGCGGCAAGTTCAAGGCAGAAAAAATCGTTGTCCAGAAAAAAAGTAAGAACTTAATCGTTAGCTTTTACATTTATTTTACATAAACTACGAGGGTAGCGATTTTTTGACTAATTATCGTATGCCGCTTTATATGCAAACACTAAGCCAGTCATTAACCATTAGGTTGCGGCCCGAAGATCGAATCTTATAACTCACAGTAGAGTATGCAGTTACCTATGTCTTGCGTTTCAATGGCCATCGCGCAAGTCAGCTCAACCGAACTCACCGTGGGCCCGTGCGAATCAGCGAAGAGCCAAGAATTTTAACCTGGGAGAAACGCTATGTCAAACATGTTGTTAGCCATTCAATTAGTCATTGAATCAATACGAGCGCCTCTAAACAGGATCTTCACCATCAAATCACAACATGGAGGAATCAATATCGAGTATGCTATGCTTGCCCTTTTGATTTCTGTTGTAGCGGTTGGAGTCATTCAAGTTATCGGGGAGATAATAAACGGGATGTATGTTTCCCTTAAAAACGGCTTCCCATAACAAACTCCGTCCAAAGCTTGAGACTACCGCTGGGCCTTTCCGGCAGGCCGATTGACGGGATGCATCCAGATATCCTTGCTTCCACCCGTTGTTTCGTTTTTTGTGATACGGGGAGAAGCGGTTTGCCGTCCCATTCAGCAATAAACGAGCTTTTTCAATTCTCCGTCGATCAGTCGGTATGCCTTAAAATCCTCAGTTCCGGAGACTTCGAGGGAAAAACGCTATCGATCCCGCCACGATTTTGGTTTCGTAACGATTACTGTTGCTTCTGCCAGGCTTCCTGACCTCATGCGAAAAACCCTGCAAACGCTCATTTGCCCTTGAAAATGGGGGCGACAACGACAAAAATCAAAAGAGATTCCCCGTCAAAGACGCTTTGCCGGATCGGAATTCGCGAGCAGCATCGAGCGGACGAGGGCGACCGCGAAGATGCCGGCGGTCTCGGCACGCAGCACCGACGCACCGAACGAGAGCGGCGAGAATCCGGCGGCTTCGGCATCGGCAACTTCGGCATCAGTAAATCCGCCCTCGCCGCCGACAAGGATGAGAATCTTTTTCCCGGCTGGCTCGAAGGCGGGAAACGCCTCTTCGCTCTCGTGGGCGATCAGGCGCAGGTCGTAGCCGTCGAGCGAGAGCGCATCACGGAAAGCGAGCGGCGGCGAGAGTTCGGGAAGATAGTACCGGCGGCTCTGGCGGGCGGCTGAGTGGACGATGCCGCGCCACCGTTCGAGTTTGCGCTCGATCTTGCCGGAGTCGGGCGTCGAGACCGTGCGCCTGGTGATCATCGGCACGATGCGCGTGACGCCGAGTTCGGTCGCCTTTTCGAGGAAGAGGTCGAAGCGTTGCGGCAGCTTCAGCAGCGACAAAGCCACCGTGACCTGCGTTTCGGGCGGCGGCACCGTGCGCGGATTCTGGATCGCGCCTTCGAGCGAGTGCTTGCCGATCGCTTCGACCAATAGTTCCGCCGCAAAACCCGCGCCGTCGGTGATGGGCACGAGGTCGCCCGGCTGGCAGCGCAGCACGCGGGCGAGATGATGGAACTCCTCGCCGTCGATCACCGCACGGGCATGGTCGAGGTCGAGCTGACGCGGCTGAACGTAAAAGAGATCCATCACCCGCTACCCTTCCTTTTCGGTGACGGCGATGGTCGCGAAGGCCACCTCGACCGCGCCCGCCGTCTTCAGCGCTTTGGCAGCGGCCACCATCGTCGCGCCGGTCGTCAGCACGTCATCGACCAGCAGCACTCTTGCGGGAGAGCGCTTGCGCCCCGGGCGGAACGCGCCCGCCATGTTCTCGCGTCGTGCCTCCATGCCAAGCCCGGTCTGCGTGCCGGTGTAGAGGCACCGTTCGAGGCACTCTGTCGCGACGGGCAGTCGGAGCACCCCCGCCATGCCACTCGCAATCGCTTCCGACTGGTTATACGAGCGCTCGATGCGCTTGAGGCGATGCAGCGGCACCGGCACGATGGCGTCGAACGTTGCATGATCGCCGTTCTGACGGACAAGCTCCCCGAGCCGCTTGCCGAACAGCTCGCCAAGCGGAAAAAGCCCGCCATACTTCATGGAGTGCATCGCTTCGTGCAGCGAGCCGCTGCTTTGGTAGGGATAGAGGCTCCATGCGGCGGATGGAACGGCTTGCTCGTCGAAGTGGCCGCGCACGGTGCTTTGAAGCATCACGCCTCCGGCAATCGCGCCCGGAAACGGGTTGAATTCATCGAAACATCCGGCGCAGATGTGCTCCTCGCCTTTGTCGAGCGGTTTGCGACAAAGGATGCAGACCGCGGGGAAGAGCAGATGCGCCAGACCGTCAAGCATCGCTCGCGACGGGTTTGCCGGAGGCGAAGCAGAGCGCCGCCGCGCCGTAGATTCCGGCCTTGTTGCCGAGCCGCGCCGGAACGATTTCGAGTCCCTCGTGCATCGAGGGCAGGGTCGAGCGGTGCAGTTGCATCATCGCGGGCTTGAAAATCAGCTCGCCCGCCGCCGCGATGCCGCCGCCGATCACGAACTTGCGGATGTCCATCAGCGCTGTCACGTTGGCCAGCCCGACGCCGAGAATCGAGCCGATCCGCTCCCAGGTGCGCAGAGCCACGGCGTCACCCTCCTTGGCCGCCTGTTCGAGATGGCGGGGAGAGAGGCGATCAGTATCGCGATGGCACAGCTCCATGAGGCGCGGGGAGAGGTCCGGCTTCTGGCTGCACGCCATCTCGACGATGCGCTCCTTGCCGATCAGCCCCTCGATGGTACCCCGAACGCCCGCATGAACATTCTCGCCTTCGAAATCGATGATCATGAAGCCAATCTCGCCCGCCGTGCCGGAGGGACCGCGATAGAGCTTGCGGTCGAGGATGATGCCGCCGCCAACGCCCGTGCCGAGCGTCACCAGCATGAAGTCGCGAAACGCATTGCCGCCGCCAAAGATCGCCTCGCCATAAGCGGCGGCGTTGGCGTCGTTCTCGAGGATGACGGAAGTTTTGATGCCATGCGCCTCTTCGAGACGGAGCCGGAGCTGGTCGCGGAGAGCGTAACGCTGCTGCCAGCCGGGCAGATTCGGCGCGCAGGAGAGCGTACCCCTGGCCGCATCGACCGCCCCCGGAGCGCCGAGACCGACGCCGGCGAAAAGGTCGGCATCGAGCGTTTCAACCGCACGCTGATAACAGGCGTCCGCCATGAACGCCAGTTGCCGGACAACGCCTTCAGGCCCGGCGCTGGTATCGGTTGGCTGGGTATCCTCGAACAGAATCCCTTCCAACTCGCCGACAACCGCTATCTTGATGTTCGTCCCGCCGAGATCGATACCGAGCGCCCATGATGCCATAACCGTAACTGCTTATGAATTGAAGGGTTTGAGGAACTTCCGGTTGTGCTCTCCCGTCGCGAAGAAGTCGAGAATTTCAACCACCTCCGGCGCTTGCGGAAGGTCGCGCTGCACGGTTTCAAGCGCTGTGGAGAGCAACAGACCCGACTGGAAGATCACCCGGTAAGCGTCACGGATGTTGCCGATCTGCTCCGGACTGAAACCGCGCCGCTTCAGGCCAAGCAGGTTGAGTCCCTCGTAACGGAACGAGGCGTGACCGCCAGCCATGACGAAGGGGGGCACGTCGAGCGCAGCGCGGGAGATGCCGCCGACCATGGCGTACCGGCCAATCCTGACGAACTGGTGTACTCCGGCCAGGCCTCCCACCACCGCGTAATCGCCGACATGGCAGTGGCCGCCGAACTGCACGGAATTGGCAATCACCACATGGTTGCCGATAACGCAGTCATGGCCCGCGTGAACGTAGGCCATGATGAGATTGTCGGAGCCGACCACCGTCTTGCCGCTCGCTTTGGTGCCCCGGTTCAGGGTCACGCATTCGCGGATGACCGTCCGGTCGCCGATTTCGAGATAGGTCTTCTCACCGGCGAATTTGAGATCCTGAGGCTCGGTCGCCAGTACAGCGCCTGACGAAATCCGGCACTCGCTGCCGATCCGAGCGCCATCGGCGATATGGACGTGGGAGGCGACAACCGTCCGGTCGCCGATGACGACATCATCGCCGATCACGGTGTAGGGGCCGACCACCACCCCTTCGCCAAGTTTCGCGCCTGGGCCGATGATCGCTGTTGCATGAATAGTGCTCATGAAAATACCAACTATTGCTTGAGTGAATCCAGACGCTTCCGCAGTTCGGGAAGCGCCATTTTGAGTTCGTTCATGATGCCATCCGCCTCACGAACCTTTCCCGCCGCCCGGTATGCCTGCGCCAGAGTGAGGAACAGCTCGGGTTCCTGCCGCGCATCGGTTTCGGCCGCAAGCATTTCGAGATATTGAATATACGGATATGCTTTCTGCTTTGCACCCTCGGCGGCATAGATACCGGCAACCGATCCGGCAAGTTTCGGCGTGACCGGATAGCGGCTCAGAGGAAAAAGCCGGGTGTACCGGTCGAGCGCTTCGAGGGCGAGCTTGCCCGGCGGCACGGCTTTGCGAGCGCCGGATGCCTCCGGCACCATCACCGCGCTCTCACCGGAGGCGTAGAGATCGAGCGCCAGCCGCGTGAAGAGCGGCGGATAGTTGCCGAGCAGGTTACGCGATGTCTCCTCGATGTTGACCGCCAGATTGCCAGTGTTGCGGAAGCGATAGGTGTTGAACAGATTGCCGTAAAGCGTGCCGGGATCGGCGAAGCTCAGCGCCGAAGCGCTTTTGAGCGGCACGACGCGATAGACGAGACCGTCGAGGCGCAGATTGCGGTCGAGTCCGGCCATATCAGCGGGATCGACGGTCAGAGCGAAGTAGATCGGGCGTTTGCCGTAATTGTCCACCACGATGGCGTAAACGGCGATGTCCTGCGGACGCAGGTATCCCGCGCCCTCGTAGGTCAGGGCGGGCCTGATCGTCCAGCGCAGCGAATCGGAAGGAGCGGCGGGCAGGGCGACGCCGGAGCGGCGGGCGTCGTCATAGAGCCTGCGCGGCTCCGCGCCAGCCGGAATCGAGACGCTGACCGAATCGACCGGCACGTAGGAGATGTTAGACAGATCGCCATCGCTCATTTCGATATTGACCGGACGCGCTCCTCGCGGGCTTTCGTGCTTGAGTTGCAGCATGTACCATCCGGTGTTGGCCAGACTCAGATTGACCACCCGCACGTCAGTTCTGATACGCTCCACCTCCTGAAGATACCAGAGCGGGAAGGTGTCGTTGTCGCCGTTGGTGAAGAGGATGGCGTCCCGGTCGCAGCTTTGCAGGATGTTCCACGCCCAATCCCACGGCACGTAGTTGCCGGAGCGGTCATGCGTGCGGTAGTTGGCCATGAGCATCCGCCCGTCGATGGCAAAGAGGCCGGAGGCCACGACGGCGACGGCGAGCCAGAGGCTGTGCGCCGGAGTCAGCGACTTCAGCTTGCCGGAAAGCCAGGTGAAGAGGCTCTCGACGCCGATGCCGATCCAGAGCGCAAAGGCGAAAAAGCTGCCGACATAGCTGTAGTCGCGCTCACGAGGCTGCGGCTCGGGCTGGTTGAGATAGAGCACGAGGATCACGCCGGTCATGAGGAACAGCGCTGCCACGGCAAGCGACATCTTCCAGTTTTTCTTGAAATGAGACCATGCGCCGAAAAGCCCCACGAGGAACGGCAATCCCCACAGCTTTGACCAGTCGACGACCGCCCCTTCCATATCGGTGGAGCGCCCGATGAACTGCCAGCCGAAATAGCGCAGGTACATCCGGTCGAGCTGGTAGCGCCAGAAGTAGTCCAGCTCGCTCGAATAGCGCTCGTAATAATATTGATAGACCGGCTCGGGAGACCAGCGTCGCGGCCAGATTGGCCACTCGCCGTACTGCTCGCGGTTGACGTAGGAGAAAAAGGCTTCGAGTGTCGAGGGGTTGTTCTCGTTGATCGGCGGCCCTGCATGCGCCCGCACGAAGATCAGCATGTAGGAGGTGTAACCGAGGATCAGCAAGAGCACCGAGAGCAGGCCGATGTTCAGCGTCAAGAGACCCTTCCGGTGGCTGAACCAGACGCCGAAGAGCAGCAGCGCGACAAGCAGCCCCATGCCCCACCACGAGGCGGTGACGAGCAGCACAGGAATGCCCTTGATAATCAGCCTGTAGATCAGGAAGAACAAACCGAGGCTGAACAGAATCAGGAGGCTGAACGATTTCAGCTCGAACGGGTACTTTTTGAAATAGTAGACGAGCGCGAGCGCAAAGAGCGCGAGCAGGCAGAGCAGATGCACGCCGATGGAGAGGCCGAACATGTACATCACGCCGAGCAGCCACCGCTCGCTGCCGGGCGCGGGGTCTTCGTCGTACCAGCAGAGCATCATCCAGAAGATCGAGGCGGTCAGAAGCGACGAGGCTGCCCAGAGGCTGGTCTCGACCGCGTTGAACCAGAAGCTCTCCGAAAAAGCGAGCGCCAGAGCGCCCACCGCCGCGCCGCCATAAGCTGCGACTTTGTCCGGCAGACTCCACTCGTCGGGACGGGAAGCTCGCGAAATGCCGATCAGCCTGACGATGATCAGGTAGGTCAGCATGATGGTGGCCGAACTGATGAGGGTGCTGAAGAGGTTGATGCGAGCGCCGATGTCGTGAAAAAAGGGAAGATGCGAAAAGAGATGGCCAACCAGCAGGTAGAGCGGCGCGCCGGGCGGATGCGGAATGCCGAGGGTGTAGGAGGTGGCGATCACCTCCCCGCAATCCCAGAACGAGAAGGTCGGAGCCATCGTCGAAAGATAGAGGGCTTCGGCAACGAGAAATATACCGGCGGCAATGATCCGGTTGAGGTTTCTGTGTGTCATTCGAGGCTGGTTGTTGACAATTCATATCAGCCGGGCGCTCACTCCGAAAGCAGTTCCGAGGCGACGAGATCGGCGAAGAGAAAGCCCGCTTCGGTCAGCGTGACCCGGTCGCCCTCGACTGCGATCCACCCGTTCTCTTTCAAGCGGACAAGAGTGGCATCGAGATGCTGATGCCCTAATTTATGCCCTTTTCGCAAAAAGCCAACAGGGAGCGGACGGCGGATTCTCAGGGAGAGAAAAACCTCCTCGTCGAAGCGCTGCGCTTCGGTCAGCGCCTCGCGGAAATCGACCGCTCCGGCGGGATCGGCGAGGTACTTCGTGAGGCTGCTCGCGTTCGAGAAGCGCGTCTCCGTCTCGTCGCTTACGACGAAGCTGTGCGCCGCCGGGCCGAAACCGATGTACGGCTCGCGCATCCAGCTCGCCAGATTGTAGCGCGAATGCTGGCCTTCGAGCGCGAAGTTGGAAATCTCGTAATGGCGGTATCCCGCACCGCGAAGCCGCTCCGCCGCCTTCCGGTACATCGCCGCCTGCGCCTCTTCGCCGGGCAGATCGCGAAGTCCCTTGCGCACGTCGCGCCACAAGCGGGTTTTCTCTTCGAGCGTCAGCATGTAGACCGAAATGTGCTGGGGACGAAGTCCGAGCGCCGCGTGAAGATCGCCCTCCCACTCGGCGAGCGTCTCACCCTCCGCGCCGCACATCAGATCGATGCTCACCGACGCAAACCGTTCGAGCGCTCCGGCAACCGTGCGTAGCGCATCGCTGGACGAGTGCGCCCGCCCGAGCGCCTTGAGCTTGCGATCTGAAAAAGATTGCACACCGATACTCAGGCGATTGACGCCAACCGCTTTCAGCGCATCGAGGGATTCGGAGGTGAGGTCTTCGGGATTGGCTTCAAGGGTGATTTCAGTGTCGGAGGAGATTCGCGCCAGGCCAGAAACCTGCGCCAGCCATGCGGCAATGAAGGAGGGCGGAACCAGCGACGGCGTGCCTCCGCCAAAGTGAATCGCCTTGATCGACTGGCCTTCGAGCATCGACGCTTTCGAAGCGGTCTCGACAGCAAGCGCCTCGAAAAATCGCTCGACGAAACCGGCTTTGGTCACAAGAAAAAAATCGCAGTAAGAACAACGCTCCCGGCAGAACGGAATATGCACGTAAAGGCAGATCATCGGAAGCATCGCTCTCTGTGTTCCATCAACATCAAATCGATTCTCCGCCCTTAAGTCCCTTTTGTCCCTTAAGTCCTTTCAATCCTTTGCTGTTGTATTTCCCTCCAGCACAAACCCCGTCACCGCCTGATAGAGATCGTCAGCCACATGATCCGGCGAAATCCCCCGCTCATGGCAGAGCGCCTCCTCGTTGTGGCCGGTTCTGACGAGGATCGTCTTCAGCTTGGCACGCTGGCCGCATTCGATGTCGATCACCTTGTCGCCGATAAAGAACGACGCCTCGCGATCCACCTCGAACCCCTCTTCACGCAGGTCGGCGATGGCCTGCTCCACCATGAGCGGCGATGGCTTGCGGCGATCCATGAAGCGGTCGTACTCGGGATGAGGATAGTTGGGATGGGCCGGGCAGTAGTAGCAGCGGTCGAACGAGGTCTGGCGTTCGGCGAGCAGTTCGTTGAGGTAGTCGTTGACATCCTCGACCTCTTGGGGCGTGACGATGCCCCGTGCGATGCCCGCCTGGTTGGTGATGATGACGATACGGAATCCCGCCGCTCGCGCAATCGCGATAGCCTCGTCAGCGCGGTCGATCAGGATGAACTCCTCCCGGCTCGACACGTAGCTGCCAATATCCTTGTTGATCGTGCCGTCCCGGTCGAGAAAAAGTACCTTTACGCTCTCCATATCGCTCTCTCAGCCAAGCAGGTTGCGGTACAGCTCGGCGTACTTCTCCGCCGAACCGCTCCATGAAAAATCGCGCCCCATGCATTCGAGCATGATCGCGCTCCAGCGCTCCTTGTCCGCAAACAGCGCCAGCGCCTCCTGAAGCTTCGCCGTCAGCGCTTCGGGCGTGTAGTCGGTGAAGATGAAGCCCGTGCCCTTGTCGCCAGAGAGCTCCGCGATGGTGTCCACGATGCCGCCGCCAGCGTAGGCGACCGGCACGGTGCCGTAGTTCTGCGCAAACATCTGCATCATCCCGCATGCCTCGATGCGCGAAGTCATGAGCAGAATATCGAGTCCGGCGATCATCTGGTGATAGAAAGCATCGGTAAACTCAGGGCGGAAAGCCAGCTTTTCCGGGTTCTCCTCCGCCGTCTCCTTGAGCGCCTGGTCGAACTCCTTGTCGCCCGAACCGAACACGATGAGCTGAATGTCGAGTTCGAGCAGTTTCGCCAGGCTCGCCTTGACGATCTCCGCCCCCTGAAATGCGTCGAAATTGGCGATCACGCCAACAACGGGGGTCTCTTCGGAGAAGGGCAGCCCAACCTCTTCGAGCAGCACCTTCTTGTCTTCGAGCTTCAGCTCCGGCTGCTCGACGCTGTAGCGCTTCTTGATGAGCTTGTCGGAGGAGGAGTTCCACTGGCGGGTATCCATGCCGTTGAGAATGCCGTGGAAGCGCTCTCCGCACGCAGTCAGCTTCTCGTTCATGCCAAACGAAAGCTCCGGATTATCGACGATCTGGCGGGCGTAACGATCCGATGTGGTGGTGACCAGGTCGGCGTTTTTGATGCCGGTGGCGAGCAGGTTGACCTCGTCCCCCTGTTTTTCGAGCGCCTCGAACACCTCCGCGTCGAGATGCTTCTGAAAGAGCTTCGACGGAAAAATGCCCTGGCGATAGACGTTGTGAATGGTCTGCACGACCTTCACCTTTTTGAAAAAGTCGTGTTTGGCGTAGCGCGTCTTGGCAAGCAGCGCGACAAGCCCCGCGTGCCAGTCGTGGCAGTGGATGATGTCCGGCTGCCAGCCGAGGCGCACGAGCGTCTCCATCACGCCCACGCTGAAAAAGATCAGCCGTTCAGCGCTCCCCTTGTGATCACCGCCAAGCGAAATATCGGAGAAGAGTCCGTGTCGCTTGAAATATTTCTCGTTATAGAGAAAATAGGTCTGAATCTTGCTGGACGGAAGGGCTGTCACTTTTATATGCAGCATGTCGGTCTTGTCCTTGAGACGGACTTCGATGTCCGACAGCCGGAGCACATCGTGCAAGCGGAACTTGCGGTCGTTGATGATACCGTACTTCGGCATCATGATGCGGGCTTCGAAACCCTCCTCCTCAAGCGCCTGGGGAAACGATGCCATGTAGTCGGCCAGAGCACTGACCCTTATAAAAGGAGACCCCTCGCCAGAGACATAAAGAACCTTGTAATTTCTTCTGGCCATCTATCTCAAACTCTGTCTAATTATTTTCTCAAATCGCTTTCATAGAATACCTTCAGTTTTTAATTTAAGAATTTTCATGCTGAGAAACAATTTGGCAGCTTTCAACTCTGAAGGGAGTACATCCTTGAAAGAATTTCCCGGCCTGAAAATCCTGGCAGCAACTCTGATCCCCGTTTTCTTCTGCTCATGCGCCGTAGACCGCCCGCCAACAGGCGGCCCGCCGGATCGTTCGCCACTCACTGTCGTCTCCTCGCTTCCCGCAGCCGCGTCGGTCAATGCTCCGACGCAATCGATCCGCATCGGCTTCAGCCATTATGTTGGCAGAAGCGAGCTTTCGAAATCGATTTTTTTCTCGCCGCTCGTCGATGACTACGAGGTTACGATGCACGGAAGGGATGCTGAAATAAGGCTTTACCAGCCGCTGCAACAGAATCGCACCTACACGCTCACCCTGCGCACGCCGCTCAAAAGCCTCGATGGAGGCCACCAGCTCGACCGTAGCTGGACGCTGCCCTTTTCAACCGGCCCGGTGATCGACCGGGGATCGATTGAAGGACGGGTCTGGACATACCGCATGGCTCCGGCGCAAAACGCCACGGTGATGGCCTATCCTCTCTCGCGGAACAGCGACAGGCCGCAGACAAGACCGGATTATATCGCCCAGACCGGACCGTCGGGAGCGTTTCGATTCGATAATTTCGCGCCCGGAAGCTACCGCATCGTCGCCATAACCGACAGGAACGGCAACTTGCAGTTCGATCCGGGAAAGGAAACCTTCGCCGTCACCTCCAGCCCGGCAGTCGAGACCGGCATGAGCGGCGTCGAATTGCGCCTCGCGCCGGGCGACCTGTCGACCCGTTCGCTCAGTTCCTGCCGCGCCATCAACAGTCGTGAAATCGAGATCACCTTCAACGAACCGATTTCCGTGCGAAGCATCGATCTTTCCTCCATCAGGATCGAAAACACTTCGACGGGAGCCGCATTGCCGGTGCTCGGCTATTACTCGTCGTCGAGAAACAGCGAGGACAGTACGTTCCGCCTGCTGACCGCGCCAATGGAGAGCCGCACCTGGTACAAGCTCCGCTTCTCGCCCGGTGGAGGCCAACCGTCTGAGCTGACCTTTGCGGCCAACCCACGGACGGAGCGCTACCCGGAGCTGTCGGTCGCCATCGTTCCGGCCAGTGGCGCGGACAACGTCATACCTGAAACGATCCGCCCTGAATCGGGCGCGGCGATAGAGCTGCAGTGCAACCTGCCGGTCGCGGAGTCATCGCTCAAGCCAGCCGTCACGCTTTCGCTCTCCGACAAAGGGCAGGACAAACCGTTGCCATTCACCATCACCCGCATCGACAGCCGCACCTTCGACATCGCGCCATCGGGCGGATTCCTGCGCGCACGAGACTACCGGGTGCAGGTCAGGGCTGGTATGCTGAAGGAGCTTGTCGGCTCGCCGTCGAAAGAGCCGTTGGTGGAGTCCCGTTTCGGCACAGCCGGGCAGGAGACGTACGGAGAGGTCACCGGCTCCGGCACGGCAAAAGCGCCGACGGTCGTCGTCGAGGCCCGACGCAGCGGCTCGGAGGCGCGTCAGCGCGTGGTGGCGAAGACAACCGGCAGCGGTGCTTTCAGCTTCAGCTTCCGTGATCTTCCAGCGGGCGAGTACACCATCACCGCATTCATTCCATCAGCCTCCGGCCCCGTCTCGCCCATGACGGAATGGAGGAGCGGTTCGCTCTACCCGCTGGCCCCTTGCGATCCATTCGCGGCGGTGACGGTCACGATCCGCTCCGGCTGGACGACAGACAATGTCCGGCTCGACATCCCCTCTTCCCGGCAAAAAGCCAACGACGGAACCTTGCCATCAAAAAAACGTTAACTGCAATCAACGCACAAACCAGACCTCAATTTTTCAATGAGCAGCACTCCATCAAGAATCGGCCCGAACTCCATCATACAGACCGTCGGCGCACTTGAAACCGCCTACGGGAAAAGCGAAACGGAAAAACTTCTGAAGAAAATCGGCCAGGGATACCTGATCAACAACCTGCCGTCGGAGATGGTCGAGGAGTCGAAATTCCACTCTCTGGTCATGGCCCTGCAGAAAGAGATTGGCGAAGCGAGCACGGCGAAAATTCTCAAGGAGTCGGGCGAACGCACGGCCAAATACCTGCTCAAGGTGCGCATCCCCGGCCCGTTCCAGAGCATCGTCAAGCTGCTCCCGGCGGGTCTCGCCTTCAAGGTGTTTCTCTTCGCCATCAGCAAAAACGCCTGGACCTTCGCCGGAAGCGGCGAGTTCACCTACGGCTCGAAGCCCTCTCCGAACGTTATGGTCAAAGTCACCTTCCCGTCGCATCCGGTCGTCGGCAACTTCTACCTCGGCACCTTCACCGCCTTGCTCCGCGAGCTGGTCAACCCGAAGACCGAGATCAAGGCCGACATCCGCAAGGAGAACGGCGCAATCCGCTGCGGCTACCTCTGCCGGATATAATTTGACGTATCATAAAGCGAAAAGCGGGTTGCGGCCCGCTTTTCTGTTTCTGACAACCTTTCCATTTTTCCCGACGCCAGCAACGCCTTACTTCGCCGAAGGTTGCGGCATGTTCGGACACGGCTTGCCCGTTGCCGGGCATGGCTGGCCAGGAGGTGGGCAGGGCTGACCCGTCGCGGGGCATGGCTGACCGGGCGGAGGACACGGCTGACCTGTGGTCGGACAAGGCATCCCCGGCGCGCAAGGCATGGAGGTCATGCATGGCATCGGCTTGCTCTTCATCCCGGCAAGCATCCCGTCAACCTCTGCGATCTTGCTGTGGATCCGGGCGACAGCCTTCCTGTTTTTTCCACCCTGCCCACTGGTAATGAGTTGCTGCTGCATCTTCACGATATCAAGAATCGAGTCCATGGCACTGCACATCGGGTTGCTCGGCATCTGCATTGCAGCCGACGGCTTTGCGGCTGCCGGAACTGGACAATCCTGGCACATCAGTGAAATTGTAGGCAATGCCTCACTCGACGCAGGCTGAGCGGGTGTACCGCCAGCATATGCCCTGACGCTCAAGGTCAGCATGGCCATCAACGTAATAATCAACCGCTTCATTCAACCCCCTTTTGTTCGTTTTTAATGTATCGAACTGCCCCTCGCCATCTGCAAGGAGAGTCGTTTTACACAATTGTTAAATATACACTCATCTGCCGGTCATGCAAAAAATTCAAACAAGAGATCGAGCGCTCCAGAAGACTCCCCGCCAACCGCCACCATCCGCGCCGTCAGCACGGCCATCATGGCGCTGAACGGCGGGTGATTCACTATTTTTGATGAACTGCGAATGTTGTTTACATTTGAGGAGTTTCGAGATCAAGACGAGTTTATGAGGGCGAGTAATTGAGGATACTTCATCGAAAACGAGTTGCGGAAACAGTGCCGCGTTGAGTGGCGCGGAGCGCACGTCGAGGCGGTGGCGCGGCTGTCGGCGGTGACGGGAGATGCGCTGGCCGTGCTGGAACTCGAAGAGCGCTACGCGGCGCTCTCCATTTCGACGAACGGCAAGATCGGCTATTTCAAATACTGGCCGGTGAAGGAGGCGAGCGAGCGGGAGTACTTCGCCATCACGGAGCTGACCTCGGCCCCGCTCGACGGAGCGCCCGTCAAAGTAACCGGCCCGGCGGCAAACGCAAAAGTCATCGAGCGCATCAGCCGCGAAACCTCGCAGGCCATCACGCCGCTGGAACTGCACCCGTGGGTATCGGCGGAAAAAGGAGCCAACAAAGCAAAATCCCCCACCGCCACGATACGAGCCGTCAGCACAGCCATCATGGCGCTGAGAGGCGGGACGGGGTGAGGGTGCAAGGGATTCCTCAGGCGGCATAAAAAAAAGCCGAGGCTACTTACGGCATCGGCTTGGTTTTCGATCAGTGGTCAATTAGATTTACACTCTAATGACCACGAGCAGCGCCACAAGTGTCGCCAACAGAAGAATGATTTGACTCATCATATCTTTTGCTTTTGGTTAGTGAAGATAGAGCGGCAGAAGCAGAGTTCAGCTGTTTCTACCGCTTTTTTAATTGACAATAGGACAATAGAGTTCAATAGTAATGGATTTGTGTTTTTAGGGACTTACACCTATTTTGATGTTTTAACTTGAGCGTTCTATTACAAAGTAAACTGCCATATTTTTTTCGGTTAGTATTGAATCATTAATCTTCGTCGTTACTGCTTTCTATTAACCTTACAACTTTTTTAACTATTCTGTTAGTCTGTTGTTTGACATTCTAATATGTGTGGTTTAAACTTCTTTTTCCATTCAATCAGATGTTCTGAATATTGTACTTCGCTAAATACAATTATTGCTGCTACGTTTGCATTTGAGCTTTCTAATGCCGTAAGCAAATCTTGTGATGGAAATAGTGCCAAATAGACCACTGACTCCGTTATGATTTTTTTTCGTAACGTTATTAGTGATTCCAGCGTTACTGTTACACCTTGTGTAGTAATCTTTTGGCCGTTTATAAGCTTTTTAGCCAAAGATTCGTTTGAAAAGCATTTTTCTAAAAATTGGTCACAATGTTTTTTGCTGTGTACGCAGATGACTAGTTTGGTATTTAACTCTTTTGATTTTGTTAACGCAAAACTTATTGCAGCTTGGTGTTCGCCATCTTGAAGATTCTCCCATGGCTCAATAAAACAATACCGTTCCATTGTTTTTCTCCTATTTAGTTGTTTGGTTATTGCTAGTTGTCAAGGCGTACTGTTTATTAGTATAAACAAAAACGTTATTATAAAAGTTAGTGCATTGTGTTTGTTTTAATCAATCGACTGTCCCAAAGCAGAACTACGGGCATCTGAAGTCAGCACATTTTCGATGACCGAATGACTCATAATAAAACGCCCCGCGATTATCTCCAAATAGTTTCTGTTACCTCTTTCAGATCAATCATGTCGAAGAAGGCAAAATAATCTATTCCTAATACCCATAATCGGTTTCTAACTCCAATGAAAAAAAATCCCCCACTGCCACGATACGAGCCGTCAGCACCGCCATTCTGGCGCTGAACAACAGGGAGGGCTGAGGACGCAAGTGATTCCTGTTTTCATATCATTGCCGTCCCTGTTGTCCTTGCTGTCCTGTCCTCCCAAATAAAAAGGGCGACCACAAGAGCCGCCCCTACAATGAATTAACGTCCAAAACCAATCCTCACAAATTCCCCACCAGCAGCTCGGCGATCTGGACGGCGTTGGTGGCTGCGCCTTTGCGGAGGTTGTCGGCGACGACCCAGAGATTCAGCGTGCGCGGATGCCAGTAGTCCGGGCGCAAGCGGCCTACGAACACCTCGTCGCGCTCGTAGGAGGTCATCGGCATCGGGTAGAGGCGGGCCGACGGATCGTCCTGCATGACGATGCCCGGCGATCCGGCGAGCAGGGCGCGTACCTCCTCGATGTCGTAATCGCTCTTCAGCTCGACGTTCAGCGATTCGCCGTGGCCGCCGTAAACCGGGATGCGCACGGTGGTCGGCGAGACCTGGATGGTGTCGTCGGCCATGATCTTTTTCGTTTCGTTGACCATCTTCATCTCCTCCTTCGTGTAACCGTTGTCGGTGAAGGCGTCGATCTGCGGCACGGCGTTGAAGGCGATCTGGTGAAAGTGGGTGAAATCCTCCGGGATGTCGCCCGCAAGCTCGCTTTCGAGCGCGTCGCGCCCGGCCTTGCCCTTGCCGGTGACCGACTGGTAGGTCGAAACCACCACGCGGCGGATGCCGTAGGCGTCGTAGAGCGGCTTGAGCGCCACCACCATCTGGATCGTCGAGCAGTTCGGGTTGGCGATAATCGGGGCCGCCTTGCCTTCGCGGTCGAAGATCGCTTCGGGATTGACCTCCGGCACGACCAGCGGAATCCCCTCGTCCATGCGGAAGGCCGAGGAGTTGTCGATCACGATCGCGCCAGCCGCCGCCGCCACGGGCGCCCACTCCTTGCTGGCCGTCGCGCCCGCCGAGAAGAGCGCGATGTCAACGCCTTTGAAAATCTCCGCCGACGGCACGTCGGTCACGAACTCGCGCCCCTTGAAGGCGATCACTTCGCCCTTGCTGCGCGGCGAGGCGAGCGGCACCAGCTCGCTGACCGGGAAATTGCGCTCTTCGAGCACCTTGATCATGGTTCTGCCGACAAGGCCGGTTGCACCGAGGACGGCTACTCGATAGCCTGCTTCACTGCTCATATAAGAATAGGATTGATAATGGTTTAGTAGTTTAACACCAGTCTGGGCGAATGGTCGTTCAGGCACTCCCCGCCCTCTTTCAGAAGCCCCTCGCGGTCGAGCGCCTCGCACGACGCCTCGAACTCCCGGAGCAGCTCGACGATCACCGCCGGATCGGCTTCGCGCACCAAAAGATTGCGCACCTTCGAGACGCCCGGCAACCCTTTCAGGTAGGTCGAGTAGTGGCGACGCATTTCAAGGACGCCGTGCTTCTCACCCTTGTACTCCAACGAGAGCCGAAGATGATCGGCGGCGACCTGAATCCGCTGCCGATACGTCGGAGCCGGAAGGCGCAGGCCCTCTTTGACAAGGCTTTTCGATTGCTCGAAAATGAAGGGGTTGCCGATCGAGCCGCGCCCGATCATGACGCCATCCGCGCTGGTTTCGGCGAACATCGCCACGGCGTCGTCCGCGCTCCACACGTCGCCGTTGGCGATCAGCGGAATCGAGCAGGCCCGCTTCGCCTCGGCGATGCGGCCCCAGTCGGCGCGGCCCTTGTACATGTCGCTGCGGGTGCGCCCATGCACCGCGACCGCCCGGATGCCCGCGTCTTCGAGCCGCCGCACGGTATCGGTGATGTTGATCGAGTCGTGATCCCAGCCGATGCGCGTCTTTGCCGTCACCGGCAGCGAGACGGCGTTGACCACCGCCGAGGCGATGGCCGAGAGCTTCTCCGGCTCCTTGAGCAGCGCCGCCCCGGCTCCGCGCCCGGCCACCTTCTTGACCGGGCAGCCGAAGTTGATGTCGAGATAGTCCGGCTCGTAGCTCTCGGCGATGGCCGCCGCCTCCACCATCGACTCGACCGTGCCGCCGAAAATCTGCACCGCCACCGGCCGTTCGTGCTCGTCCATCGCGAGCTTGCGGATCGACTTCTCCGCCCCGCGCCTGATCGCCTCGGCGCTGATGAACTCGGTATAGACAATATCGGCCCCGTGCTTCTTGCAGAGCTGCCGGAAGGCGCGGTCGGTCACATCCTCCATGGGGGCGAGGATGATCGGGCGGTCGATGTCAATCGTGCCGATTCGCATGAGCGCTCCTTACTTGACCGGCGGGGCGATCAGCGTTTCGCGCACCTGCTGGCGGATCGTGCTGCGCAAGGTCTCGTCCTCCTTCAGGAGCTTCTTGACGTTCTCGCGCCCCTGCCCGAGCTTTTCGGTGCCATAGCTGAACCACGCGCCCGCCTTCTTGATGATGCCGAACTCGACGGCCAGGTCGATCAGCTCACCCAGCACCGAGATGCCTTCGCCGTAGAGAATGTCGAACTCGGCGGATTTGAAGGGCGGAGCGACCTTGTTCTTGACCACCTTCACCTTGGTGCGGTTGCCGACCACCTCTTCGCCATCCTTGATCTGCGCGATCTTGCGGATGTCGAGCCGCACGGAGGAGTAGAACTTCAGCGCCTTGCCGCCGGTGGTGGTCTCCGGGCTGCCGTACATCACGCCGATCTTGTCGCGAAGCTGGTTGATGAACAGGCAGACGCTGCTCGACTTGGAGATCGCGCCGGTGAGCTTGCGAAGCGCCTGGCTCATCAGACGCGCCTGGAGGCCGACGACGCTGTCGCCCATCTCGCCTTCAAGCTCGGCCTGCGGCACGAGCGCCGCCACCGAGTCGATGACGACGATATCCACCGCGCCGCTGCGCACGAGCGTCTCGACGATGGAGAGCGCCTGCTCGCCCGATTCGGGCTGGCTGACGAGGAGCGCGTTGATATCGACGCCGAGTTTGCGGGCGTAGGTTGGGTCGAAGGCGTGCTCCGCATCGACGATGGCCGCGATGCCACCCGCCTTCTGCGCCTCGGCGATGACATGAAGCGCGAGGGTGGTCTTGCCGGAGGATTCGGGGCCGTAGATCTCGGTCACGCGGCCACGCGGCAGGCCGCCGACGCCGAGGGCGTAGTCGAGCGCCATCGAGCCGGTGGAGATTGCCTGCACCTGCAAGACGGGCGAATCGTCGCCGAGGCGCATGATCGAGCCTTTGCCGAACTGCTTTTCGAGCGTTTCTATAGCCAGATTGAGCTGCTTGAGCTTGGCTGGATCAGGAGCCGGTTGCGGCTGCTGTTGCGATTTCGGTTGCGGTTTCTCTTTTTCCATAGGGGTATGCTCTGAATTTGTAAAGGAATTGTGCCTTGGGTTACTGCAAAATGGCGCTTCGAAGCGTTTCGTCGAATGGCCGGTACGTCATGCCAAGTTCGTGCACCGAACGCTGGTTGCTGTAGCGGGACGAATGTGCGGCTTGCCGGATGCTTTCGATGCTGATGAACGACGGCCGCTTCGTCACGAGCGACCAGAGTTCGCCGCCCACTCCCGCCAGCTTTCCGGCGACTCCGCCGACACCGAACACTTTGCCGGAGCGGCTGCCGGGCATCGTGGCGATCCTGTCGAACAGTTCACGGAACGAGAGATTCTCGCCGACGATGATGTAGCGCTCGCCCGCTTTCCCCTTCTGCCAGGCGGCGATATGGGCGTCGGCGACATCGCGCAGATCGACGAATCCCGTCGATCCTTCAGGACAGAGCGGCAGACGGCCTTCGTAGATCATTTGCAGCACCTCGTTCGAGCTGCTGCCCGGCATCCCCGGTTCGGGACTCCTGCCGATCACCAGGCCCGGATTGACCATCACCACATCGAGTCCCTCGGCAACGCCGCGACGGCATTCGAGTTCCGACAGGTGCTTGGACTCCATGTAGACGTTGTGGCGCTGCCACTCGGTGAAGGCGGTTTGCTCGCTGGACTCCTCGACGACGCTGCCGGTGCCGGACGAGCCGACGGCGGCAATCGAGCTGGTGGCAATGAGACGCTTGACGCCCGCCTCGATACAGGCATCGACGATGTGGCGAGTGCCGAGCACGTTGGTGTCGTAGAGCCGGAGACGATAATTTTGCGTGTAGGCGATCATGCCCGCGCAGTGGAAGACCACCTCAGCGCCTTTGACCGCCTCGTTGAGGGCCACAGGATCGTGCATGTCCGCCCTGACGATCTCGACCGGCAAATTGCGGAGATACGAGGCGTCCGACCCCTCGCGAACGGTGACCCGGCAGCGAACGCCGTCGCCAAACCGTTCGATCAGATCGACCAGAAGCCGTGCCCCTATATAACCCGTTGCGCCGGTGATGAGAATCGGTGTGCCTGACATGAAAAAATGGAGCCTCTGAAAAACCTGTTCAGCGTTGCGTGAGCTTTGACGCTCCTGATGGCTATCGGGAGCGTGTAATCCGTACCAAGCGGCGCAGAGCCGATTTGTACTTGATTATAAGAAGAATAACTTACATTGCACTCAAATCCATCCGCAATCGTGAGAAAAAACATCGTATCGCCCTCCAGCGGCAACGCCGCATCCCCTGAAGAACGTCTCTCGACCGGCGTCGTCAACAGTGAAACCCTGCCCAACGGCCTGCGCATCGTCAGTAATCTTGTCCCTTACGTGCACAGCGTCACGCTCGGTTTGTGGATCGATGCCGGATCGCGCGAAGATCCGGAAGGATTGGAGGGGATGGCGCACTTCATCGAGCACGCGCTCTTCAAGGGCACGCAGAAGCGGGACTACGTCGAGATCGCTCGCTGCATCGAACAGACCGGCGGCTACATCGATGCCTGGACCACCAAGGAGCAGACCTGCCTCTGCGTCCGCTGCCTCCGGGAGCACCTGCACCTCGCCTTCGACCTCTTGGCCGACCTCTGCTGCAATCCGCTCTTTCCGCCCGGCGAGATCGACAAGGAGAAGGAGGTGGTGCTCGAAGAGATCGCCAGCGTGAACGATACGCCGGAGGAGCTGATCTTCGAGGATTTCGACCGCCGTACCTTTCCCGCCCATCCGCTCGGCACGCCGATTCTTGGCACCGAGGAGAGCGTCGAGCGGCTCAGCGTCGAAGGGATCAGACGCTTCATGCGCCGCCACTACACGCCGTCGAAGATGATCGTCACGGCGGTCGGCAACCTCGACCACGCCGAAGTCGCCGCGCTGGCCGACTCGTTTCTGGGCCACCTGAAGGATGCGCCAGAGGAGCAGGCGACGCGCCGACTCTTCGATCCTTCGGCGTACCGGCCATTCAACGTGACGCAGAAAAAGAGCGTCTTCCAGTCGCAGATTCTGCTCGGCACGATCATCCCGCGAGACGACCGGCGCTTCTGGGGCTTCATGGTGCTCAACGCCATGCTGTCGAGCGGCATGAGTTCGATCCTGAACCTCGAATTGCGCGAAAAGCGCGGTCTCGTCTATCAGGCCTACTCCTCGGTCGCCTTCTACGACGAGCTGACGGCGTTCAACATTTACGCTGGCACGGACAAGGGCAAAACCGCCAAAACGCTCGACACCATCGGCAAGCTGCTCTCCGGCAACCTGTTGACGGAACCCGATCCGGCGGAGATCATCGCGGCAAAATCGAAGATGCTCGGCTCGATGATCCTCGGCATGGAGAAGATGACCCGCCGCATGTCCAACATCGCGCAGGATATTTTCTATTACGGACGATACCTCTCGCCCGCCGAAAAGGCCGGGATGATCGAGGCGGTGACGGCTGAAGAGGTGGCGATGGCCGCCGCCTCGCTTGGCATCCCCGAACGGCTCTCGACGCTGGTTTACAAGCCGGGGCGCTGATCACTGCAAGCCGCCCGCATAAAGCCGCGACGCTGTCGGAACGCGCATCCGGTTACAGCACAATGCTTTAACGAGCGATTTTTCAAAAAGGCCGAAAAAATCGTATTATTGAAGCTTTCATTTTTCAACACTTAACCGGTCACGAAGAGCCTTGCAAAAGAATATCACGAATGTCAGCGAAACCGAGCAGGAACTTGAAATCATTCTGACTGCCGAGGAGTACCAGCCCGAATACGACTCTGAACTCGAAGAAGCGCGCCGATCCGTCAAAATCAAGGGCTTCCGCCAGGGTCACGTGCCCGTCGGCATGATCAAGCGCATGATCGGCCCCTCCATCGAGGCTGGCGTCGCCGAAAAGATGGCTTCGAAGCATTTCGCCGCCATCGCCGAAGAGGAGAAGATCAACCCGGCCAGCCGCGCCCAGATCGAGAGCTTCAACTTCGAGAACGGCAACCTGACCATCCGCATCTCCTACGAAATTCATCCCGAATTCGAGCTGAAAGATATCAGCACCTACACCTTCACCCAGGCGGAGTACACCGTCACCGACGAGGATATCGATCGTGAAATCAGGCTGATCCTCCGCGGCCACGGCACCATGGTTGTCAGCGAAGAGCCAGCCGCTGAGGGCGACACAGTGATCGGCGACATCACGAAGCTCGATGCCGAAGGCAACCCGGTCGAAGGCTCGAAAAACGAAAACCACCACTTCAACCTCGAATATCTTCCAGCGGACAACCCGTTCCGCGTGGCGCTCGAAGGCAAGAAAGCCGGTGATGTAGCAGATGTCACCGTCGAGCCAAAGACGGAGGGCGGCGAAGCGATCCGCTACAGCGTCGAGATCAAGGAGGTCAAGCGCCTCGAACTGCCCGAACTCGACGACGAACTGGTCAAGGAGATCAGCCAGCAGCGTTTCGAGAAAGTCGAGGACTTCAAGGGCGACATCCGCTTGCAGCTCGTTCAGCACTTCTCCGACAAATCGGAGCACGATCTGCTCGAAGCGATTTCGGCGAAGTTCATCGAGGAGCATCCGGTGCCGACGCCGAGAGCGATGGTCGCACAGTTCCAGAACATGCTGCTCGAAAACGCCAAGCGCCAGATCGGCGGCCAGTTCCCGAAAGGTCTCGACGAGCGCGAGTTCTTCAACACCATGAAGCCGAATGCCGAAAAGCACGCCCGCTGGCTCCTGGTCAGCCAGAAGATCGCCAAGGAGAACAGCCTTGAAGTGACCGACGAGGATATCAAAGCCTATGCCGTGAAAGAGGCTGAAAAAGAGCCGTCGCTGACCGTCGAGGCGCTGCTCGAAACCTACAACTCCAGCGAGTTCAAGGATTACATCATCGACACGATTCTGAAGGAAAAAATCTACGACGTGATCAAATCCAAAGTGACCATCACCAAAGAGGCCACACCGATCCCGGTGCACGACAGGTAATCACTCGGTACCACAGATATAAAAAAAGGCTCATCGTTCGATGGGCCTTTTTTTATGGGCGGAATCATGGACGAAATGGAGTGGCTCCGGGAAAATCTCGACAGCAATTCTTGTCCACTTCGTCCATCACGCCTTTTCGTACAGCGCCATTGCCACGGCGGAGTGGCGGTCGTGGGAGATGGAGATGCTGACTCTGCCGGTAAAGGTGGGGGAATGAATCGTCACGCAGGGTTTGCCTGACTCGTCGTTCAGAATTTCGATGGAGTGCCAGAAAAGCCCCTTCGAGATGCCTGTGCCGAGCGCCTTGGAGACCGCCTCCTTGGCGGCGAATCGTCCGGCGAGGCTTGCCACGGGATCGGGTTTGGAGAGGCACTGGGCGGTCTCGGATTCGGTCAGAATCTTCTTCATGAAAGTCTGGCCGAAACGCTCGTACACCGAACGGATACGAGCGATTTCGACGATGTCTACCCCGATCTCCATCGGTAGCCTCAGAAGCGTTCGATCTTCATGGACATATCGAGCGCCTTGACGCTGTGCGTCAGTTCGCCGACCGAAATAAAATCGACGCCGGTCATGGCGATCTCGGAAACATTGTGAAGCCCGATGTTTCCCGACGCTTCGAGCAGAATATTGCCGTAGCCGTTCGCCTTTACCCAGCGCACCGCTTCGGCCAGATCATCGACCATGAAGTTGTCGAGCAGAATCATATCCGGTCGGCTGGTGCAGGCTCTGACCAGCTCGGAGATGCTCCGAACCTCGGTTTCGATCTTCACCTTCGCCTCATGCTCCTGGCACCAGGCCTTCGCACGCTTGACCGCCTCCTCGACGCTCCCTGCGGCATCGATGTGGTTGTCCTTGATCAGAATCATGTCGAACAGCCCGAAGCGGTGGTTGGTGCCGCCGCCGATGCGCACGGCGTCCTTATCGTAATAGCGCAGTGCCGGAGCGGTTTTGCGGGTATCGAGAATGGAGGCGTTGGTATGGCTGACCCGTTCGACATACATGTTCGTGCGGGTTGCGATGCCGGACATGCGCTGCATGAAGTTGAGCACCGTCCGCTCGCCGAACAGAATCGAGGCGATGCGCCCCTTGACTTCGAGAATCCGCTCGCCCGGATAGACCCGCTTGCCATCCTTGACAAACGCCGTAAACTCGAGCGAGGCGTCCGACGACTGGAACACCTGCCTGGCGACCTCCACCCCGGCAATGATCCCTTCGGCCTTGACTTCGACGTAGCCAAGTCCCTGCTGATTTGGATCGACGGTTGCCTCAGTGGTGATGTCCCCCTGGTAACGATCCTCTTCGAGCGCGAGCTGCATGGCTTTCGACCTGCATGTCTCGAAAAACTCCCTGAACGCGAGATTGGTTCTGTTTTCAGTCATAACTGCCATTTAAAAATGAGGTTAGCGGAATTCGACAGGCACCCGGAGGCGCCGAATCGTGCTTCTGCAAGGTAATACTTTTTTGCTATTCACCACGGTTCATGAAGCCTGCGCAAGCCATTTCTCCCGTTTGCCGAGCCGCTTTTGCAAGGCAACGGCGAATAGATTACATTCATGCAGAGTCCTCCAGAATGCCGATTCCTCGCTGTTTCCGACCATGAAGCTTCATCATCGTTCCTGCGTCAGGCTTGTCAACGCCCTCTTTTACGCCCGGCACGGCGTCCATGAGGAGGAGCGTCGCCTCGGCGGGCGATATGAGGTAGATGCCGAACTTTTTTTCGACAGCACGGCGGCGGCGGCAACTGACGATCTCACGAAAACCATCGATTACCGCCAGGTCTATACCATTATCAGCGAGGTCATGACTGCTGGTGAACCGGCGGCGCTCATCGAGACCTTGGCAAGCGGAGCGGCGACGAGGCTGATGCAGGAGCTGGTCATCGTCGAAAAGGTCACGGTCAGGGTGCGCAAGCGCGTGGTGCCTCTGGGCGGGCTGTGCGATTATGCCGAAGCCGAACACACCATCGAAAAGCGCTGAGCGATGGAGCCTGTCACCGCCTATATCGGCATCGGCTCGAATGTCGGCGACCGTCTCGCCTGGCTCCAGCAGGCCGTTGATCATCTCTCACGGATGCCAAACACTTCGGTGACCGGAGTGTCGAGAGTCTACATGACCGAACCGTTCGGCGACCCCGACCAGGAGCGCTACTTCAATGCCGTAGTCGAGGTGCGAACCTCGCTCGATCCGACTGACCTCCGTGCCCTATGCAAGGCAATCGAGCACGACCTTGGCCGCCCCGATCAGTACCGGCGCTGGAGTCCGAGAACCATCGACCTCGACATTCTGCTCTGCGGCGACCGCTGCATCGATAGCGACCTGCTCGTCATTCCCCACGCCGAGATGCACCGACGGAAATTCGTGCTCGTACCGCTGCTCGACATCGCCAACCCGCTGCACCCCCGCCTGCGCCGCCCCATCGCAGAGCTGCTGAAGAGCTGCGAAGATCACTCGGTTCCGGTAAGGCTGGTGGAGAGGCTTTCGTTTTTAAACAGAAATAAGGAAGAATAGGTCGTATATGACCTATGACCGCCAACCTTCGGGCAGGCACAAAAAAAGCGGGCTACCGTGAAGCAGCCCGCCTTGAAACTAAAACCTCGCTTTTCGCTCAGTTCGCGAACGTAATATTCAGCGTGCCCTGCTCGAAATCGGCGCCTTCGGTCTTGCGGCCTACCAGCACGTTCGGCAGTACGATGCTCTTGCGGAAGTTGTTGATGTCAACCAGCAACTCGTCGCCCTTGATATTGACAGCCAGTTTCTCGACCTCGACGTTCGGCAGGTAGAGGCTCAGCACATACTTGCCGTTGATCTTTTCGAGCGTCTGGGTTTTGTCGTTCATGTAGAGCACATCCATCGGGTTCTTGCTGTTGAAAATCTCCTGGCTCAGTTCGAACAGTCTGTCGGGTCTGATCACCTCTTTGGTGGACTGGTGCGCCCTGAAAATCGGCACAGGATAGAAGCAGTCGTCGATCACGCGGAGATACTTGGCCTGCTGGTCGATCAGGGCCTGGAGATACGGATCGCTGGAGTTTGGAGGCAGCACCTTGTTGACCACCGCCGCATCGAGCTTGTAACCGAAAAGATTGAGGTAGGTCTGGACGCGCAGAGCCTCCTTGATGACCATGTTTTCGGGATTGAGCACTACCCTGAAGGTCGTGATGCTCTTGTCCTGCAACATGCCGTGCAGCTCCTTCATGTGCTCGTTAATCTCGGGCATGAGCTTGAAGATGTTCTTTTTGGGCATGAAGCGGCTCAGGAGCGGCGCGGCGAAACCGATCGCCTTGGAGTGCCAGCCGCCAATCTTCTCGGAGTACCAGCCGTACGACTCGGGCATGCCGAGCAAGCGCATCGTCTCGCCGGTCGGCGCGGCATCGACCACGACTGAGTCGTAATTGCCCGATTTCGCGGCTTTCCAGATGTAGCGGAGGCTGATCATCTCCTCCATGCCAGGCACGATGGCCAGCTCTTCGGCGACGATCTCGTTCGCGCCATCATGCATGAGAATCGAGGAGAAGTAGGAGTACAACTCGGTCCAGTTTTCCCTGATTTCTGCAAGAACGTTCACCTCCATGGCGAAGAGATTTTTTTCGACCTCCAGAGGAGTCGAACTCAACTCGACGCCAAGCGCATCGGCAAGGCTGTGAGCGACGTCGGTACTCATGATGAGCACGCGCTTGCCGCTACGAGCAATCGCTGTCGCTGTGGAAGCCGATACGGTGGTTTTGCCCACCCCGCCTTTGCCCAGGTAAAGAATGATTCTCATGGTGTTGAAAAACTATGGTGTAAACTTGACTTAAACTGAATACTTATAACCTTCAGGCTCAACGCCGTCAGACTTATCTGCCGCGCCGCTTGCCGCGATGGGACTTACCGGACGAATGCCGGGGCTGTTCAGGCCTTTTCTCGATCACCGGCTCCTTGACAGGCTCCTTTGCCGGTTCAACGACCCGCTCGACCAGCGGCTCTTTGACCTCTTGCCGGACCGGAACGTCGGATTCGATGGTCATATACTCTTTGAATTCCTTCACATCCTCAGCGGTCTCCGGTTCGCCAAGGGCGGCAAACACGACCTCCTCGGGAATGTCGAACGCCTCCAGCTCGGCCTCGATGCTAACCTCCTCGATGACCGCCGCTTCCGGTTCCTGCACAGACTCGGCCAGAACCTCAGGCTCCGTCTCGACCTCCGCCTCAAGTCGGACCCGCTCCATAACCGGCTCTTCCGCTTCCGGCTCACTGACCAGCTCAGGTTCGGTTTCGAACGTTGTCTCGGGTTCAGGCTCTGCAACGATTTCGACTTGCTCGACGACTGTCGCTTCCGGTTCGGGCTCGGGTTCGGCGGCAACTTCCGCAACCGGCTCCTCGGACTCCATCGCAATGCGGACTCGCTTCACGACTGGCTCTTCTGCTTCCGGTTCTATCTCAGGCTGGGTCTCGACCTCAGGCTCGGTTTCAGCTTTGATCTGGATTTTCTTTCTGACCGGAGCCACAGGTTCAGGCTCTGGCTCGATTTCCGGTTCGAACGACGCCAACCTTTCCGGTTCGCCTTCCGCCTTGATCTGGATTTTCTTCTTAAGGGGCGCTTCCGGTTCAGGCTGCTCGTCATCGGCGGAACTGGCCGGAATATCGTGCGACAGCGAGTTGACCGCGCCGCGCGCCGCTTCATCGTAGTCCATCAGTTTGCGGGCGATCTCGGCTTCCGCGCCACTACCCTCCTCGGCTTTGATGGCGAGCTTCTTCTTGCGAACTCCTGAACCATTTTCAAGGCTTGCGGCTGGAGGCGCGGCCACAGGCGGTGGCGGTGGCGCGTCGCGCTCGGACTCGTCGTAGCTCATCAGCTTGCGGGCGATCTCGTTGTCGTCCTCCATCTTGATCGAGAGCTTCTTGCGGCGTCCACCCGGCGCTGCGCCGAAATCGTCGTCAGCAGGAGGTGCGCTGCTGCGGGGCGCTGGCGGGCGATTCTCGCGAGAGGTGATCGGCTCATCGTTACCGGCAAAAAGATCGGCTTCAAAATGATCATCGTCATCCTTGATGCTGATCTTCTTGCGGCGGATTGTCGAGGTATCTTCATCCTGCTCTTCGATGATCGGCGAGCGTCGCGGCCCCGACGATGTGCGATCTTCGCGAGGAGGCTCGCTGGCTGGCGGCCTTGAACTCTTTTTTCCGCCGCCACCGATTCCGGTCATTTTGACGATCTTGCCGAGAGAGCCGAGAACGCCGTCATTGACCACGGCCGTTTTGATGGCGTTCATCACGAAACGCTCGGCAAGCGGATTGCCCGCGATATTGGAGAGCAGTTCGTTCAGCGCCGTCAAAACGGTGGCCATGTCACCGGGCACGTGCTGCAAATCCTTCATCACCTGGTCGCGCATTTTGAACGGAGCATCGCCGACCATACTCTTGATCTGTTCGGCGATCCGTTTCAGGGAGGCGGGATCGGTCGGCAGCATCGACTCCAGCCCGCGCATGGCGTCCTGCGGCCCCATCGAGCGGGGACGCGCTCCACCGGTGCCCGGCGGCTGGTAGGGCGCATAGGGCGCTTGCGGCTGCCCCTGACCGGTAGCCCGAAACTGTTCGAGCAGATCCTGCCCATAGCCAATGCCCGCATCGGGCACGGGAGCCTGCGGCGTATCGAGCTGAAGCGAGAGCATCCTCGGAGGGCAGATACCCCTTGCGGCCTGAAAAATCCTGTTTGCTGTATCCTGGGGAATTTCCTGACGGTAATTGATGCCGAGATAATCCTCGATGATCGATTCGACAACCGTCTGAAGCTTGACGATGGTGTCGGCCTCGCGAATCTCGACCATGTCGAAAATCACGAAGATCGGCTCCTTGCCCTCGCGACGGATCTTGAGGTTCATCGTCGCGAACGCGCTGTCTTTGTTGCGGCTGTTGACCGAAACCGTCCCGAGGCTGAACCGGTCGAGAAAATCCTTCGAAGCGCCACGCGCCCACAGGTAGAGAGCCTTGTCGGTGTAGATCAGGTAATCCTGATACACGATGTTGCCCACCCGCTCCTGGTGAGACTCGTAAAATACCCCGTCAAAAAAAGCGACAGGAGTTTCACCCTCGCCTATCAGCCGTTTCTGGAAAAACTCGGAGACATCTTCAAGCTCCGTCTGTCCCGAGATATAGAGAGAAATATTAGCCATTTACCGCTTCCGGTCACGTTTCCTGTAATACCCGATCATCTTCGATTAGAATGTTCGAATAGCCAAAATATGAAAACAAAAATAAATTACGTAACAAAGAGAGGAGATAAGAGGTAAGGAAAAAGCGGAAAGGCTCCGCATGAATTCCAAACGCCAACCAGGAGCAATGCGACCAGGCTGGTTATAACAGTAAAAACGGAAACAAAAAAAGCAGTGACGGGATGAAACCTGTCACTGCTTTCAACAATCTGCTGAACGGTTTGCTTATTTGGCAAACTTTGATTCAACTTCTTTGGTAGGAACGGCATAGCCGGAAACCTCGGGGGAAGAACCACGAAGGCTGCCACCGCCACCCATGGAACCATAGGCATTGCGGTTGATCCTCATGGTGCCTTTGCCCAGCGAGTCAAAAAGCATACCGACGGTTTCCCAGTGACCTTCGACCATAACTTCGAAAATACGGCCTGCGGCGGCTAAAATGTCGGTAAAGACGCCTCCTCCACTCATAACTCCTCCTTTTGGAATTTAATTGACAGAAAAAACAAGAATGAAAATCGAGACTTTAAGACAAAAATAAGCGAATAAACGAAAAAACACAAATAAAAGATTTTATGCGCCATCCCGCCTTTTGCCTGGCCGGATGTTTCCGTAAAAAGTTACTTATTTTTTTACAGCAGTTTTCTGGAACGAGCCAGCGATGTTCTTGACCGCCTCGGAAGCCGAAACACCCGCGTCGCCAACCGCCTTGGCGGCGTTGCTGGTCGCGTTTTCGACATTCTTCACGGCATCGCTGTACAATTCGCCAGCCGAACGGGAGACATCTTTCACGGTGATCGCCACGCGGTCGATGGTTTCGCCGACAACGCCGCTCGTGCCGCCGAGCATGCTGCCGATGCCCGATGCGTCAACCAGAGAACCGACTGTTCCCGCAACCGTTTCGACCACGCTGCCAGCCACTTCAAGACCGCCAACGATGGCGCTCTGACCGGTCAGAAGCAGACTTTCCGCAAGAAAGGTGAGTCTGTCGGTGAAGTCGAGATCCTTGAAATCCTTGCGAAGTTTCTGATACGATTCTGACATTGTATCCTCCTTTTTACCGGCTGCCTGAACAGCTTCCGGCTACTGGTTTGAATGTGAAATTGTAAAATCTGCAACTGCCTCAATCTAATGAAAAATCAGGCTTTACTCAAGCATAACCATGCGCTGCGTCAGGCTTTGTGATACTCCCTCGTGCGATGGTGGTGTCCCTGCTTTTCGAGGTCGAACGGAATATGGAGCCACTTGTCCTTGAAGACGGCATCGCCGGGTTCGAGACCGGTCAGACTGACCGGAAGGGTGATGATCTTGCGCTGGTTGCCGATCTGCACGTAGAGTTCATCACCGGTGACCCACACATCGATATCGACGGGGTTGGCGAACATGAGCTTGAGCTGCACTTCGTAAACATCTCCCTGACGCACGAACTTGATCGGCGGTTCGTCGTACATGAGGCCGGAGGGATCGGTGTCGCCGTAAATGTCGTGCGCAAAAACTTCAAGCGACTTGACGCCGACGATCTCCTGATCGTACATTTTGAGCTTCTTGACCGGCAGCGGCGAGAAGCCCTCTTCGATTTCGCCGAGATATTTCTGCTGGATGGCTTTCCACTTTTCGAGGTAACCGCTGTCTTCCTGCGCGTCGAGCAGCTTGTTGACCAGCACCATATCGACCTTGAAGCCGTAGAGGTTCAGGTAGGTCAGGGCGCGCATGGTCTCCTTGATCGACATCTTCTCGGCGTTCATGACCAGTCGGACGGTCGATTTGACGTTGTCGGTCAGAATTTCCCGAATGTCTTCAAGCTCGTCGAACACCATATCAACCGACTCGATGGCGTCTTCCGGCGGAATATAGTAGGCTATCTTGTCCGACATCTTGGAGAGCGGCTTGCTGAGCGGACGGACAATGTATTTGTTGACGTTCTTGACCGCCTTCATTCCCCATGAAAGGGTGTCGGGCAACGAAAGCAGACGGAGCGTTTCGCCGGTGGGGGCCGTGTCGAGCACGAGCGCGTCGTAAAGACCAGCGGACTTGTAACGTTTGATGCGGAGCAGCGAGAACAGCTCCTCCATACCCGGCAGAATCGTCATCTCATCGGCCATGACGCCCGAGACGCCCTGGGCCATAAAAATACGGGTATAGTACTTCTGTACCGAATGCCAGTTCTGCTTGAGGTCAACGTAGGGGTTCACCTCGATAGCATGAAGATTTTCCTTGATCTTGGTCGGCTCGGCGCCAAGCTGGAGATTGAAAGAGTCAGAAAGGCTGTGAGCGGGATCGGTTGAGAGCACCAGAGTACGATGCCCCAATTCGGAAAGACGGACTGCCGTGGCGGCAGAGACGCTTGTTTTGCCTACACCACCCTTACCAGTGAAAGTTAATATACGCATGAACCAGGCATTGGAAGATTATTATACAGCCAAGATTGCTAAGATATACTTCTCCCGTCATTCTGCAAAAGAACATTCGTTCCATCGCTCGTTCACTGCATAACCGTGCAGTAGAAAAGCAAAGCACTGCGGCGCTTTCGATGTCACTATATGATTGTTTAACAATCGCTTATAATGATTTGAACAAGCTTGGACCTGTGAATCTCATTTGCAAAATCGAGGCAGGGACTCTTAATTAGTTATCAGATAATTTCCAAAAGCGGGCAAGAGGCTTGCCGAAATCGTCTAGCCCGTCTGAAAACCGCAACCCGCAACGCTCGCGCCCATGCTTCAAACCAGCGCCATTTCCGATGTCAGAACCCGCATCACGGCCATTCGGCCTGCGGGAGCGGATGTCTCGATCCTTTCGATGAGTTGCCCAGAAATCGCCGCCGTCGCCCGTCCGGGTAACTTCGTCAACATCAAGGTCAACGCCGCCGACCAGCCGCTGCTCCGCCGTCCCTTCTGCATCCATAACGTGCAGGGCGACACGATCGACGTCATGGTCAAGAACGTCGGGCGCGGCACCTCGCTGCTCTGCGAAGCGTCGTGCGGCGAGAGCCTGATGGTGCTCGGCCCGCTCGGCAACTCCTTCGGCACCGGCACCGGGGATTTCGACACCGCGCTGCTCGTCTCGGGCGGCATCGGCACAGCGCCGATGCTCTTCCTCGAAAAAACGCTGGCGGCGGCTGGCATTTCTTTCCATCACCTTGTGGGAGGCAGGAGCCACACCGATCTCTTGACCACCGGCCTTTCCAACGTCACCACATCGACCGATGACGGCTCCGAAGGGTTTCACGGCAATGTGGTGCAGCTTCTCGAAAAGCATCTGGCGGAACGTGAGGTCGGACGGGTCAAGGTGTTCGCCTGCGGCCCCAATGCGATGCTCCGGGCGCTGGCCCGCTTCTGCCGCGACCGCGCCATTGCGTGCGAACTGTCGCTCGAATCGGTCATGGGGTGCGGCGTCGGCATCTGCTACGGCTGCATGGTCGAACTCACCAACGCCGACGGAGAGAAGGAGAGCATCCTGCTCTGCCGGGAAGGCCCGGTCATCGACGGCAGCCGCTTTACCGCGTGACTTGAAGAAGAAAGAATAATCATGTAGCTTGCAGCTCAAAGCTGACAATCGAAGAACTGAAGAACCGATAAATCCCGCATACAACTATGGCAAGAGGTTTGAATAAAGTAATGCTGATCGGCCACCTCGGCAACGATCCGGAACGCCGGGAAACCGCATCGGGACAAACCGTCGTCAATTTCACCCTCGCGACCAGCGAAGGGTTCAAGGACAGCAGCGGTAACCTCCAGGAGCGCACCGAGTGGCACCGCATCGTCGTGTGGGGCAAGCTGGCCGACATTTGCAGCCAGTACCTCAAGAAAGGGCGACAGGTCTACCTCGAAGGGCGGTTGCAGACCCGCTCGTGGGACGACAGTAAAACCGGCGAAAAGAAATACACCACCGAAATCGTGTGCAGCGACATGCAGATGCTCGGCTCTGGCCGGGACTCCGGCGGCGGCATGGGCGGCGATCAATCCTTCCCGCAGGAGCGCCAGCAGTATTCGCGCCCGTCGAGACCGGCCGAACCCCCTGCCGGTAATTACGGCGAGCGCCCCGCTTCCGGCGGCGGCGTGCAGGAGTTCGAAAAGGACGACCTGCCCTTCTGATCCGGGCCTGACGCACTGAAACCGCATGGCTGACCTGAAAAAACAGATCGCCTCAGGCAAGATCGCCCCTGTCTACTTTTTTCAGGGCGCGGAAAGCTGGCTCAAGGAGGAGATCGAGGAGCAACTGAAGGCGGCGCTCTTTCCCTCGGAAAACGAGGCCGCCCTCAACACGCTCGTCCTGTACGGCCCCGATGTGACGCTCGGGCAGATCGTTTCGGCGGCCTCCGAGTACCCGATGTTCACCGAAAAAAAGCTGATCGTCGTCCGCCAGTTCGACAAGCTCAAGAAAGTGACCGGCAAGGATGCGGCGCAGCAGCAGGATGAGTCGCTCCAGCGCTACCTCACCGATCCCCCTTCCTTCGCGGTGCTCGTGCTCGACGCGGACGAGGTCGACAAAAAGGAGCTTGAAAAAGCGCCGTTCAAGCATCTCAAAGCGTTTCGTCACGACTTCCCGGCCATCAAAAATGCGGATGCCTTCGCCGCGGAAAGAGCGCGGGAATCGGGCTGGGAGTTCGAACCCGACGCGCTGAAAACCTTCGCGGCCTACATCGAGCCATCATCCCGGCTGATCTGCCAGGAGATCGAAAAGCTCACGCTGTATGCATCGGACAAGCGCCCCGACCGGCGCATCAACCTCGACGACGTCTGCGACTGCGTCGGCATCTCGCGCAAATACAACGTCTTCGAGCTTGAAAAAGCGGTGGTCTCCAAAAATCTCCGCCAGTGCAGCGGCGTGGCGCTGATGATCATGGAGCAGGAGGGGCAGAAGGAGGGACTCATGAACATCGTACGCTACCTGACCACCTTTTTCCTGCGCATCTGGAAACTACAGACGCCGGGCGCGCAACAACTTTCGCTCCAGGAGACAGCCGCGATGCTCGGCATGTACGGGCGTCAGGAGTTCTTCGCCAAAAACTTCATCGGCTACGCCCGCCAGTTCAGCGCCGCCGAAACCGAAAAAGCGATCCTCGCCCTGCGCGAAGCCGACGCCGCGCTCAAGGGCATCATCCCCTCGCCCGACGATAAATTCACGCTGCTGAAGCTGATGCAACGAATGTTCAGTTGAAAGGCATTACAAGGCCACTGAATTTTTTATCCACAAAGTCCACTTCGTCCACAACGTCCACAGTCTGGGTTCCAGCCTTTCAGCGATGTAAAAAAGAGAAGGGCAACCGCCTCAGCGACTTGAAGATTGCGTCTCGCGCACGCAAGCGGAAATCGCGACTGAAGCTGTCCTGCCGCCCGCCCCTCACATACCACCTGATCAGCTCCGGCAAATCGAGGAGTAAAGAATCCCTGAATTTCGTGAACTCTTTTTCGTTGTACCAAAGATTGGCGAGAACGACCTTGTCGAGAGCGAGATTGGATTTCAGAACAGGTTCGATCCCGGCGGGAACCCCTGCCAGCAACGCCTTTCGCTCCACCGCGCACTTCGACTCCATCATCGCCATGCGTTTGCGGGACTCGTTGGCCTCGTGCATCCGCCAGACGGAGAGCGCTTTTTCGGTGTAACCATAGACCGGAAATCCGGCAAGCGCGATCCTGAGATACATATCCCAGTCATCGTGCGGACGGGTACTGTCGTCGAAACCACCGACCACTCTGAACACCTCGCGATGCACCACAGGTGAGGAGGAGTGGATAAAATTCTCATCGGCCAGAGCAGGCAAGAGATCGTCACCCGAAATCCTCGAAAGATATTTGTTCAGCACTTTCGACGACTTCTTTTCACGTATTTTCCCCTCACCATCGATCACATCGACCGGTGAAACCACCATGCATGGCGTTCTAATCGGGTCGATCATCGCGATCTGCCTGGCCAGTTTGTCCGGATACCAGAAATCATCCTGATCCAGAAAAGCGATATAGTCACCCCGGCACTGCCCGATAGCGAAATTCCGGGTAACGGCGACGCCTTCGTTCGGCTTGGTGAAAACCCTGATCCGCCCGTCGTCCGGCAACACGCTCCTGAACGCTTCACTGCCGCCATCATTGACCAGCACCAGTTCGAGCACCGGCATTGTCTGAGAGAGAACCGACGCAACCGCCTGCCTGAAAAGCTCCGTTTCGGGATTGTAAACGGCAATTACCGCGGAAACTGCCTGTGCTGAGCGCTCGATATCGGCATGATCAGCGGCCACGGCTTACTCCCGGCGGACTTTCAGATGAAGAGTGACGCATTATTTTTGAAATAACTAAATAAATAATAGATGAACCTTCGGCCAAGGCATCGAGATCACGCCGGAAACCGAAATTTCCGGTTATGCGCTGATCAAGATACGACTTTTATTCCCTCCATTTTGGCAGCATCGCATGATCAGTGCATCGGGGACAACCCGAAACAACCACTTGCTCCATGCAGTACGGAAGACAGACAATCTGCCGAAATCCAGAAAACCATCTTTTTGCAATATTCGATTATATTCAGGTTCTGGTTATCATGAATATCTGTTTCTCCATGAAATTACTGCTGAGAATACTCCGCTATCTGGCTCCATCGAAAGGAAAAATCGCCCTGGTTGTCCTGGTGAGTATGCTTACGTCGCTCTTCAGCGTCGTGTCGATCTATTCGATTCTTCCGCTGCTCAACGAGGTATTCTCATCATCCCGGCCGGTTCAACAAAGCGGGCAGCCAACCGTCGCTACCCCACTGCCTACGCTGAAACCACAACAGACGACGCAGCCTGGCCCTGAAAAAACAAAGTTCTTGGTACCGACGACAACAACCGCTCAAGGCAAAGCTCTGAGCCAGGCCGAACGCATGAAAACCTGGGCGCTCGAACGGTTCCAGGCGATGTTCAGCGCGCCGACAAGAGAAGAGAAACTCCTGAAAATCTGTCTCTTCCTGATCTCTGTGTTCGCCCTGAAAAACCTGTTCATCTATCTGAACAAGCAGATCATCTTCCGCATCCAGACCAAAACCGCCAAAAAGCTTCGTGATGACGTCTTCAGCAGCATCATCGAAATGCAGCTCGACTATTTCAACAAGAACAAGGTCGGCAATCTGATGAACTACGTCTATAACGATGTGGAGAACGTCAACAACAGCATCAGCTCCACCTTCGTTAACTTCCTGCAGAACCCCTTTTCGATCGTCATCTATCTTGCCGTGCTGCTCGCCCTGAGCTGGCAACTGACTCTTTTTTCGGCTGTGACCTCGATTGGAATCCTCCTCCTGGTACGCTCTGTCGGCAAGAATATCCGGGGGCTGGCCCGCAGTTACCAGATCAGCATGGGTGACATGAACTCGGTGCTCCAGGAAAAGTTCAGCGGCATCAAGGTCATTAAATCGACCGCCTTCGAGGAGGTCGAACTCGACAGATTCAAGAGCTTCACCAAGGATTTCCGCAAGCTCGGAATTCGCATCGCGCAGCTCAGAAACATGATCGGGCCACTCAACGAGTCGCTCATGATCGCAGCCATCGCCATGGTGCTCTGGTTCGGCGGTCTTCAGGTGTTTCATGGCGTGATGACGGCCAACGAACTGCTCGTCTTCGCCTTCACCCTCTACTCGACGATGGGGCCGATCAAATCGCTCGGCGACGCCAACACCGCCATACAGGCGGGACTGGTCTCGGTGGATCGGCTCTTTGAGGTGCTCGACGCCAAGCCAGCAATCATTAACGGTACGCGGCGCATCAGTTCCTTCAGTGATTCGATTCGCTTCGAGGATGTCTCTTTCAAGTACAACAAGGAGCAACCCGATGCGCCGAACATTCTCGACCACGTCTCGTTCGAGATCAAAAAAGGGGAGATGGTGGCGCTCATCGGCCAGTCGGGTTCCGGTAAATCGACGGCGGTCGATCTGCTCATGCGCTTCTACGATGTCGATTCAGGATGCATCACCATCGACGGCATCGACATTCGCGAGTTCGATTACAAGCAGTTGCGCAAAATGATCGGCGTGGTCAGTCAGGAGGTGATCCTGTTCAACGACACCATCGAGCAGAATATCGCCTACGGCGTGCATGAGGAGATCAGCCGCACTCATATCGAAAAGGCCGCGAAACTGGCCAATGCGCACCAGTTCATCATGGATAAACCCGATCAGTACGACACCATGATCGGCGACCGCGGTATCCAGCTCTCCGGCGGCCAGCGTCAGCGTATCGCCATTGCGCGGGCGATGGTCAAGAATCCCGAACTGCTCATCTTCGACGAAGCCACCAGCGCGCTCGACAACGAGTCGGAAAAGGTGGTGCAGCAGGCCATCGACCATGCCATGGAAGAGCGCACGGCGCTTGTGGTCGCCCACCGCTTATCGACTATCAAAAACGCCGACAAGATTATCGTGATGGAACGAGGTAAAGTGGTCGAATCGGGCAACCACCAGTCGCTCCTCGAAAAGAAGGGCGTATACAAGATGCTTTATGATATTCAGTTCGCCGGGAAAGCCGCTCAGAATGAGGACGCCGCTAATGCCTCCTGAGGCAGTAAAAGCATGTCTGCCGCGATGCGGCATCGATCTTCCGATCAGAGTATCCTGAAAAACCAGTGTGGCAAGGTTGCGATCAACCGGACAAGACGCTGAGGATACTTTATGGTAAAGCGGAAATATGCCGCATGACGAAGATAAGTCTCAAGGTTCAGCAGTTTCTTTTTTCTGAGCCTTTTGATTGCCGATAAAGTGAAGACACCGGACTTGACACCATGATCCATCGCACACTTCAGCTTGCTGTCGAGACTGTATGACGACGGAAGCGAAAACACAAAGTTCGCCCATCGCTTCGTCCAGATTTCAAAGGTCTGCGCCTCCCAGCTCGTTTTCTTCACGCCAGGTATTTTGAGTCCATTCACAGAATGCTGGGGAAGCCACTTCACCTTGAATGGTCTGTCTGCAAGATACTCGAATATGATTCCTGTCTGCAAAAAGTTGGTATCACGGTATCTCTTAAAATGCGCCTCCTGAATCAGTCGTCTACTATACACTGCCGACCCAATGCAGGTCATATGCCATCCCAGATCGGCAAGTAATTTGTTCCGATCTGTATATATTTGTTCCGGGACATCGGTCACACGATCCGAAACATTAAAAAGTATAACATCGTAATCATCTTCCTCTGTTTCTGCCAACGCAGCCTTGAAAGCCTTCTCTGGAATAAGGTAAGTATCACCAAGTAGCCATACATAATCTGATTCAGCATATCCAAGAACTATCTCGAAGTTTTCGTCTGGAGGTATCGTGCATTCATTACGACAATATTTGATGTATTCATTTTCCTTACAATATCTATCGGCAACCTCTTTTGTATCATCAGTTGACGCATTGTCTGATATAATTATTGATGCGCCACTTGCTTTCTTTATATAGCCATGTTCAAAAAGACTACGATCAAGAAAACCACATCTATTGTAAGTTGGAATAGAGATGGCGATTCGGGAAGACCTTTGCATGTAAGGCATTACTCCTTCTCGTCAAAATTTATACGATCAGCCTCATACACTCTTGGACGCGCAAGAACCTGTGTATATATTGCCCCAACATACTCTCCAAGAATACCAATAAAAAACAACAGTACTCCGAAAAGAAAGAAATTGCCAATCAACATTGGTGCGATACCTGCTTGAAATGTATCCCAGAAAATAATCTTTCCAACTAAAAATCCAACACCAACCATAAGGCTTATAAGGGAAAGAATAAATCCAAAAAAAGTGGCAATTCTTAACGGGACTTTGGAATTACTGATGATTCCAAGAATACCCATATCGTACAGTGTAAAGAAATTGTTTTTGGTAATACCTCTTTCACGTCTTGGTTGTGTATAGGGTATCCTTTCTACTCTAAAGCCAATTTCAGCGATGATTCCCCTGAAAAATGGGTACGGGTCTGAAATATTCTTAAGAATCTCTATAATCTTTCGATCATAAAGGCCGAACCCGGTATAGTTCTGGATAATAGCTGCATCAGATAGCTGCTTGAGCAATCCATAATAAAGCTTTCGTATCCTGAACATGAGAGGATTTTCCTCGCTTTCCTGCTTCACCGCAACAACAATATGCGCTCCATTTTCCCACATTCTTACCATATCGGGAATCATTTCCGGGGGGTCCTGCAGATCAGCTACAATGGAAATCACTGCGTCACCATCCGCTTGAATAAGTCCGTGGTACGGCGAGCGAATATGCCCGAAATTCCTGGAGTTCACAATAACCTTAACGTTACTGTCAAGGGCAGCGATCCTTTTCAATATCATTACTGTATCATCTTCCGATGCATTATCTATAAACAGATGTTCATATGCAAAGTGCGGTAATAATGACACAAATACCGTCTTGACACGTTCATAAACATTTTGAATGTTCTCTTCCTCGTTATAGCACGCTGTTACTACAACAATCTTCTTCATCATAATTCAGATAATTCATAAATTCGCAAAACATATTCCGTATTATTTGATATATCCGGCGTTCCAATTGCGCAAACAAAATCACTTATTTGTGAATATTTCAAATAAACAAATATCTGATCACCAAAACAGAGCTTATGATTTTGCACATTTTCAACCCCTGTAGAATCACTAACAATAGTATATACATTTATGTTATCCTTTAAAATACCATACCGATGCAACTCTTCAATTGTCTTCCCAACCACCTCGGGTGATCTCACTACAGTAATCATTCCAATAAAATCCTCATCATTCACGTTATCACCAAACAGCTTATCATTATATATTTGATATTTCACTAACTTATAGACACCGCAACTTACCTGAGAATCCATATATTTAATGAAATCGGGCTGTAGCAATCTACTCTGCTTCATAGCAGCATGCCCTTTATATACATCCCATGGGGGATCAAGCATTATAATAAGCCGGGGGTTTTTTTTCTTTATTTGAGTTAACTCTTCATTAAATTGCGATGTACCAATTACATCAAACCACTGAACAATGTTTTTTGTAACTGGAATCTTGTTATGTAACTGATAAAATATTGGGATATCAGGATATAGATACAGATCATCTATACTATGAGACTTATTATCAATCTCACTCTTTATATCAGAAAATAACTGATAAGTTGCTCTATCGACTTTAAAATACTTAAGCTGATAATAAGGCAACTCGTATTTAGCCTGTGCAATCGGGCCCTGACGCAACCCCCACCATCTATAAGGATCTTCCTGTTTATTTATAATCAAAGAAAAGAATAAAACTCCAATAAAAGGGTAATATAAATACTCGAAACGCACACGCTTGAAATCACTTATCATACTGCCAAAAACAGATGAAACTGCAAAGGGCATTATAATAAATAAGCCGCCCACACACAGTCCAGCAGTCATACTATTGGCATAAATTAAAGCAAAGAGAGGAAGCAGTAAAACATTATACTCTCGCTTAATAAAGAACAAATATATCAATGAGTAAAGATAGATAATTACAATCACAACAGCTGTATCATCAGGATCCCTGAAAAATACTATAGACAAAAACACAAAGACTACCACCTCAAACAACCATACAGCATCAGGATATATCTTCTTCACCCCATCTCTCAACCAAGGATAGAACAGAAATAATATAATAAAATACAAAAGACCCTTTACTAAAAACTCTCTATTTCTTTCATCCATTACTATTCGAGAAAGAACCGTCGCCATACTACCCTTAGAATCATTACTTGCAGTCAAACCAAGAATTTCAAAATAATCCATCCCAATCATCATCATATAAAATACATATGACAAAACAAGAGAAAGAACAAAAAGAACAAAAAGATAACTATCTTCTCGTCTCCTATTTATCAACAATGACACGCCGCTTCCGATCAAACTCGCAACAACAAGAACTAAACCTACATTTTGCTTAATAAAAAAAGAACCAACCAAAAAAAACGACATCAATACTCCTGACAAAGATCTCCTAATAAAACTCTTAGAGACGTCATGATAATCAAGCAATAAATACAACGATATTATAATAAAAAGGTTAACCGCCGTATGATAATCATTCGGAATATACACATTGTTATATACCGACATTAATATACCAAACAACGCCGCAATCAGAGATAGCTTTTCATCATATAACTTCCTGACAGCAAAATACATAAAAAAGAAAATTCCTATAACCTCAATCAAACCCACTACACGATAAAACACATAATACGGGCTTAACTTCATCAAAGCTGCATTAAATATTGCGAACAATGGCGGAAAAGCCATATCATAATCTCGATACAACTTAAAACCTTTATTAATCAGATAAGCGTACACCTGCCACCAGCCCTCAACAGGTGGAAAGTAAAAAAATACATACCAATGTGACAACAATATCATCATTATTGCCACAAAAAAAACAATCCAATTATTACTTTTTTCTAATTTCATTCTTCTACCCAAAAGAAAATTTCTTGTGCGAAATATAACTAACCACCATAATGATAAACGTAATAATTACCTGAGCAGCATAGGGATTAACCCCCATGTACTTGATTGCTACTGGAAACGCAACCATATTTGCCAAATATGTTCCACCATAGACAACATAAAACCTAAAATATTCTTTTATAAAACCACCCTTAGTCTTAAAAACAAAAAATTTATAACCTAAATACGCATTTGTAATACTAATCACATAACTTATAGTCAGAATAACTGCATAACTTAGCCGATCAGAAAAATAATAATATAAGAGCGCAAACACTCCATACCCAAGCAAGGTATTCCATCCACCAACTAAGAGATATGCAATTTTACTTTTATGTTTAACAATAGCGTCTATCATTGCAATTATTTTTTTACCATGATATGGTCGATAAATCTATCCCCTCTCACAGCATCAAGATCAAGTCGCGCCAAACGTTCTTCATAATAGTCATACAAATGACTGATCGCCTCCTGATGAGGCGTGAATATTACAGGGCACTCCTCGATTATCCTGTGATTTGAAGAGGTGTATTCAAGGTTCATCCCCAGAGTATCCACGATGATCTCAGAAGGTTTTTCTGCAACCATATTGATCATTTCTGCCAGAGCAACCAGCTCAATACCATCACCTCTCGTAATATTGTAAACATGTTGCTTCGGATCAAATTCTATTGACCATAGGACCATCTTAATCAGATCATCAACATAAACATAGTCAAAAAGGACATTCTGACGAATGTGAATTGGCATCCCCAGAAGGTTCTTGACTATGGCATTCGAGATAAACTTGTACCGGTAATCTTCATATTTACCGTAACAGGCAAAAATCCTAAGATTAACGATGTTGCTGCCACTCTGCTCGATGTAACGGGAGCAAACCGATTTATAGAAACCGTAATCATCAAGCGGCAAAGCAATCCCTGCCTCATTCTCCTCGACCATCACAATCTGTTTGTGCTTACCATATTCAGCCCCTGAACCGAAATGGATGATCTTTTCAACACTGTCAGAATGCTTGATAATATTGAAAAACATTCTGAGGTTAGAATGAACCACATCCTGCATGTGCATCGTGTCTCGACCACCTCCTTTATTGGCGGCATGAACAATGATATCAACACGCTGCCGCCTCATAAACGCATCGACAGCCTGCTGATCAAGCAGGTTCAGTTCAGAACTCGAAGGAGCCAGAACCCGATAACCCGACTGCGCAAGCGCTTCGCCGAGATTTCTGCCGATAAACCCTCGTCCACCGGTTATGAAAACGGTTTTCATTGCAGACCAAGCCTTTTATCAAGCATTTCAATACGATGCTCGTCTTCAGACTTTATACGATGATAGTAACGACGTTTGCTTTTCAGCCAGAGCAGCTCGAACTCGACAGCTTTGAGTATAGCTTTTTCGGGATCATTCTTGATGGTATCCGCCCTAAATACAACCTTTCTGGTTTCAAATTTATCGACAAGTCCTTCAGCGTGAAGATTTCTGATAAAATCGATCGAACAGGTCGATATGGCACCGCCGAGACCTGTTTTTAACCCCTTCTGTCGTGCCTTGCTGAAAATAGTATGGCAATAATTATAAATCTCTTCGCTATCGACCTTGCCCCGATCATGGCCCATTGAGCCAACAAAATCGACCCTTCCAATTGTCAAACCATGCAAAATATCAATGTTGTTGAGACTCAGGATATCGTTGATATTGTTATAAGCAGTAATAGTCTCAATATTTATGGCAAAATCGATATCGGCACGGTTGTCTTCGGCAACAAAGGTCTCTACCGCGTTGAGGAATTTCGAAACCGCAAACGCAGTTTCGGCCATTGGCGCAATGATCCCCTTGACACCAATCGAAAGTGCGTTATAGATATCGGTAATTGCTTCAACCCCACCAATCTTGAGAATAATCGGCAATTGGACTTTCGAAGTAACGTCCTTCAGACGCATCATCTCCTCAATCCTGCTCCCCTCGGCTTCAAATTCAGCCTTGATCTCGAATACTCCGTATTCATCTCGCAGTTGTTTGAGAACATCAATCATCTGGTATTCAAGAATATTCATACCCAACCTCTTTAGTTTAGAATGTTAATGATATGCTTAAAGGAGGTAGCACGATCACGTAAATAATCTTTAAACATGTCGAAGTGATCGTACAGAATACTCCGGCATTGAAAACGATCGGCCATTTCAATATCGCTCTCAATACTATCCCCTACAACGCAGATTTCTTTTTGCCCAAGTCCCTGATCGGAACACAGTAACTCCAGCATGTACGTGCTTGGTTTACCTGCTATAAAATCCGGCTGATGCCCGGAAGCTCCAACAACGGCACCAACCATAGCCCCGCAACCCGGAAGACGATGCCCGTGCTCAACCGGATAGGAGGCATCGATATTGGCGACAACGAGTCTCGCACCGTGCAAGATCGCCTGTAGCGCCCCTGCGATGCGCTCATACGTCAAACCGAAATCAAGACCGACTACTACAGCGGCAGCCTTTTCAGGCTCTGCAATCGCAATACCTCGATGTTCCAGGTCTTTCCTGAAATCATCACTTCCTATCAGATATACCAATCCAAGTCTTTGCTGTTCGAGATACCTGGCGCAGGCCGAAGAAGCGGTATAGGTATTCCGTTCAGTAGCATTGAAACCAAGCGAATGCAATTTGGTTACGATCTGTCGTACAGTCTTTGCCGAGTTATTGGTGAAAAAAAACAGCTGAATATGATTGGCCTCAAGCTCTTTGAGGGCTTCAACTGCGCCTTCGACCGCCCGACTTCCGAAATAGAGCGTTCCGTCGAGATCAAACGCTATCGCCTTGATCCGATTACTCATCAATCGTTTCGATAATCATCTGTTTATTAAAAACTGCGCGATCGAGAAAAGGAAACATATCTTCGAGCGGTTTCGATACGATTCGGCCATCGGGTTTGACCTCCGATGAAAGTTTGGGTTCCATCTTTTCGTCCGGATTGAGCATAACCTCGCAAACAACAGAATCATCTCCGGAAAGAACAGTATCGAGTTGCTCTGAAAGCCTGTTCTGGTTCTCGATTCTCGTGCTTTTCAGACCGTAGGCGGATGCAATTTTCAGCGTGTCAGGGCAGCTGACACCACTCCCCGCTTCGCAACCGACAAAATGACCTTTGAAGAACCCTTTCTGGGTGTTTCTGATCGAAATGTAGCCTTCGTTGTTCAATACGAACAGTTTTATCGGCAGACGGTTATGTACGATGGTCTGCAGCTCCTGGATGTTCATCTGCATGCTTCCGTCGCCGGTAACGCAGATGATCTGCCGATCAGGAGCTGCATAGCAGACTCCTATTGCTGCCGGAAGATCATAGCCCATAGAGGCGCAACCTGAATTGGCAACGATATTCTGTGCTCGTTTCAATCGCAGACTCTGATAGGAAGAAACACATGCCGTTCCGTTACCGAACACGAAAACCGCATTCTCGTCGGCGATTTCGGAAAGGAGATCGAAAAAATTGTACGAATCAACGGCCTCTTCGACCTTCTGGCGCTCTTCGACAATCGTCGGAAATGTCTCCCGGTATCGGCGACATTGAGCCATCCAGTCCCGATGCTCAGGCATTGCTTCAACAGCACCGTCAAGCGCCCTGATGAACACGCCCGCATCGGCGAGCACTGGAATATCGACCTCGATCGTATGTTTTTTCAGTTCGTTTTCATCAATATCGACAACAACCTTTATGGCTTCGCGCCCGAAATATTCCCAGTTGTAGCTGATCGCCCGAATATTCAGTCTGGCACCGAGGGCAATGACAAGATCACTGTTCTGCACCGCGAAATTACCGGCCCTGTGCCCGATAGTTCCGAATCGTCCGGCATAGCAAGGATTATCTTCCTTGACAATATCATAGCGAGCGAAAGTGCCCAGAACGGGAATCCCGAGTTTTTCGGCAAGCGCCCTGAACTCCGAAACCGCTCCGGAAAGCGCAATGCCATTACCCGCGATCATTACGGGACGTTTCGCCACTTTCAGAGCCGCCGCGACCTGATCGATCTTCAGGTCATACACGGTTTCAACTGGCGGAACGAAGCCTTCGAGCGATTCCGGGTCGATCTGCGCCCCCTGAATATCGAGTGGCACATCGAGCCAGACCGGCCCTGGACGGCCATTTTTGGCTTCGTACACCGCTTTTTCAAGGTGGTAGCGGATTGAGTTTTTGTCAGTGATCATCACCGCATACTTGGTGATCGGGCGAACGATATCGACGATATTGATCTCCTGATCTCCAAGTTGCCGGAGTTTGAGTTCCGGTTGCGAGGCAATAGTTGTCTGAAATTTTACCTGCCCAGAGATGATCATCATGGGAATCGAATCAACCCAGGCTCCCATCACGCCGGTAATCGCGTTCGTGCCCCCCGGCCCGGTTGTCACATAGGCGATACCGATTTTATTCGACACTCTCGCGTAGCCTTCGGCAGCTATGGCGCAGGCCTGTTCGTGATGATTGCAGACATACCGGAGCTTCCCGTTCCGACCAAGGGCATCGATCAGGTGCATGTTGCCACCGCCGGATACCATAAAGACAGTCTTTGCAGTCTGCTCATGTTCGGCAATAAACTGCGCGATATAATCTGCGACTCTCATGCTTTTTTCCCGATAAACTCCTTGATTTTGTCAGCCATGTAATCCAGGGCATCATCACTCATGCCGGGATAAACGCCGACCCAGAAACTGTCGTGCATGATCTTGTCGGTAACGGCAAGATCGGCCGCGATTCTGTAACCGGTTCCGGTGCGACGCATCTGGTCGAAACAGGGATGCTTGATCAGATTGCCCGCAAAAAGCATCCGCGTCTGGATGCCTTTCGATTCGAGGTATCCGACGACGCCTTCTCGCCGCAGACGACGATTGTCCCTGATGGTCAGCATGAAGCCGAACCATGACGGGTCGCTTCCGGCAGTCGCCTCTGGCAGGATCAGCAGCTCCTCCAGCGATGAAAGCTGGTCGCGCAGCATTTGCCAGTTGCGTTTTCTCGCTTCGATGAAAGAGGGCAGTTTCTGAAGCTGCGCGCATCCGACCGCCGCCTGCATGTCTGTCACCTTCAGGTTGTAGCCGAAATGCGAATAGACATACTTGTGGTCGTATCCGAATGGCAGCTCGCCGAACTGCTGACCAAACCGGTTGCCGCAGGTGTTGTCGCGGCCCGATGGGCACCAGCAGTCACGGCCCCAGTCGCGGAATGAATCGATCAGGCGCTTGAGCATCGGGTCATCGGTATAGACCGCGCCACCTTCTCCCATCGTCATGTGATGCGGCGGATAGAAGCTCGAAGTGGCGATGTGGCCAATCGTGCCGGTATGACGCCAGAGGCCATCGAGGCAGTAGCGCGAGCCGAGCGCGTCGCAGTTGTCCTCGATCAGCCAGAGGCCATGCCGGTCGCAGAACTCCTTCATGAAGCCGAGATCGAACGGATTGCCGAGCGTATGGGCCAGCATGACCGCTTTGGTCTTGCCGGACAGAGCGTTTTCGACCTTCGAGCAGTCGATGTTCGCTGTCGGGAGCGACACATCGACGAACACGGGAATCGCGCCGAACTGGATGATTGGCGCGACCGTCGTCGGAAATCCGGCGGCTACGGTGATGACCTCGTCACCGGGCATGATCCTTCTGTCGCCAAGTTTCGGCGATGTCAGCGACATGAACGCAAGCAAGTTTGCCGATGAACCGGAATTTGTCAGGGAGCAGAACTGAACGCCCATAAATTGCGCGAACTCCCTCTCGAACTGGTCTGCATAGCGTCCGGTTGTCAGCCAGAACTCCAGAGAGCTGTCAACGAGATTGACCATCTCACGCTCATCAAACACACGACCTGCGTAAGAAACCCGTGACTGGCCGGGAATGAAAGGCGCTTCCTGACTCTTCTTGTGAACCAGTTCGTAGTACTCTTTCGTTTTTTCCAGTATTTCCTGCTTCAGAATTTCTGCCCTGTTTGTCATCGGCTCTCTGGAAGTCTGTTATGATTTGAAGTTATAATGAAATGACCTTGCCGTCTTCGGTGGCAAGCGCGTTTTCGAATATGCCGCAGGCTACGCTTTGGGCCGCCATCCGGTTTTGCCGGTCAGGATACCTAAGCGCATCAAAATGCACCAGCGCGAGGCGTTTCGCCCCGGCATCACGCGCCAGCGTTGAGGCCATTTCCGGATTGAGGTGCGGCCACTGCTCGCTCTCTTCGCCCGGCCTGAACGCGCATTCGGCTATCAGAAGATCGACGTTCCGGGCCAGCTCCACGGCGCTCTCGCAATAGCCGGTATCCGGACAATAGGCCACTGTATTGCCCTCGATGCCGAAACGGAAACCGATTGTCGGAACCGAATGACGCATCGGAGCCGAGCGCACCGTGAAGTTGTCCATTGCCATCTCCGACCCGTCATGCTCAGTGAAGGCGACAGGGTAGGGAAGCGCTGAAAAGGGCAAGGAATAAGGAGGCCCGATAACGCTCCCGAGATGCTCCAGATCACCTTTGCGACAATGAATGGTCATGCCTTGCGCAATATCGAATCTGTTCAACCCATGCAAGCCAATGATATGGTCGAGGTGCAAATGGCTCAGGAAAAGATGTACCGGTTTTTGGCCTTCAAAATACGGGTCGGCCTTGTACAGCCCGCTTCCTGCGTCGAGAACGATGATGGCCGAATCGGTCTCGATAAGCATGCAGACCGTGTTGCCCGTCGGCGAATCATACCAGCCATTGGTACCGAGAAAGACGATGTTCATCGGCATTTCTCCAATCCCCAGCCACTCCTGTAGGCCTCGATCTGCTCCTCACAAATCACGGAGATGCTGTTGCTGCCGTAATTTCTGTACCAGTTCACTGTTTCGGTGATTGCCCGTTCGATCTTCCAGACCGGAGTCCAGCCGAGCAGGGTTTTGGCCTTGCTGATGTCGAGCTTCAGCAGATGCGCTTCATGCACCGCGCCAGGTGTCGAGCGATCTTCCCAGGCTCCTTTTCCCCATGCCTTGACAACCGAATCGACCAGCGAGCCGACCGTAAGAAAACTCGAATCCTCCGGACCGAAATTCCAGGCCCCATCGTACACACCCGGATTGTCGAACATCTTTTCCGCCAGCAGCAGATAACCGGAGAGCGGTTCGAGCACATGCTGCCAGGGACGGACTGCTAGGGGATTTCTGACGACGACCGGCTCCGAGCGTTCGAGATGCCTGATGCAATCGGGCATTATCCGGTCAACCTGCCAGTCCCCGCCGCCAAAGACGTTGCCAGCTCTTGCCGACGCCAGACTTTTGCCATGACGTGCGAACTCCGTCGGATTGAAAAACGATTTGCGGTAGGCTTCGGTCACCAGCTCGCTGCAAGCCTTGCTGGAACTGTAGGGATCGTATCCGCCAAGCCGATCGTTTTCGCGATAACCCCATACCCACTCTTTATTTTCGTAGCACTTGTCGGTCGTGATATTGACGATCACGCGGGCCGAATCGCTCAAACGGCAGCATTCGAGCAGGTTGACCGCGCCGCCGACATTGATGTCATAGGTCTCTTTCGGGCTTGCGTAGGACTCCCTGACGAGGGGCTGGGCGGCAAGATGAAAGATGATCTCCGGCCTGAACTCCGTGAAGAGCCGGTGCAAGCGGTCGAAATCACGGATGTCGCCAATGTGGTGCCGGATCCGAGAACCGATGCCCGAGAGCACGAAGTTATCCTTCCCCGTCAACGGTTCGAGCGCATAGCCAGCGACCTCGCCACCCAGCATTTTCAGCCAGATGGCAAGCCAGGAGCCTTTAAAGCCGGTATGACCGGTCACCAGCACCCTTTTTCCAGACCAGAACTCTTTTGTCAGCATGACGATACGCTCCCTTACCAGACTTTCCAGGGGGCGTCCCCCGATTTCCAAAGCTCTTCGAGCATTATCCTGTCACGCAGGGTATCCATCGGCTGCCAGAATCCCTGATGCGAGAAAGCGGCAAGCTCTCCCTCGCTGGCCAGCCGCTCCAGCGGCTCCTTTTCCCAAGAAGTTTCATCGCCCGCGATGTAATCGATCACTTCGGGCGAGAGCACAAAAAAACCGCCATTGATCATGGAGCCATCCCCTTTGGGTTTTTCCCTGAAGGAGTGCACCTTTTGGCCTGCATCGATATCGATCATCCCGAAACGCCCCGCAGGCATGGTCGCGGTGAGCGTTGCCTTGACCCCCATGGAGCGATGAAAAGAGAGCAGTCGGGTAATATTCACATCGCTGACGCCGTCGCCATAGGTAAAAAATATCTCACGTTCATCCTTCACGTACTCGCGCACCCTTTTGAGCCGTCCGCCGGTCATAGTCTCCTCGCCCGTATCGACAAGCGTAACCCGCCAAGGTTCCGCTTTACGTTGATGTACCTGCATTTCGTTTCGCTCCATATCGAAGGTCACATCAGACATATGGAGAAAGTAGTTGGCGAAATATTCCTTGATGAGGTATCCCTTGTAACCGCAGCAGATGATGAACTCGTTGACGTTACAAGCCGAGTAGATTTTCATGATATGCCAGAGAATCGGTTTACCACCGATCTCGATCATGGGCTTGGGCTTGAGGTGGGTCTCCTCTGAAATGCGGGTGCCTAACCCTCCGGCAAGAATGACGGCTTTCATCGTATGAAGAAGACGCTTGAAATCGTTGATATGGTATAGAAATATCGACGGAACTCAATCTATTAGCGAATATACGCCAAAACACCATCAGTTCCGATTTTTTTTCGATCATTTCCGATTTTTTCGATCAATAATACCGCACGACTAAGCATGATGCCATCCGTATAGTTTTGACCTCCGCCAGTTTTTTCAACCCGAAACCTTACCGATGCCCGAAAACCTGATACCGTCAAACAGTCGGCTGCTAAACAATCAGGTACCGATTCCGGTCAGTATCGAACCTGCGATAAAGAGCGTTTTGGGAAATTTTGACTTCGTTTTCAAGTCGGATTGCATGTTATTTTCGGACAGCCAAGGTGGCAGCATTGAACGAACGAATTTCTGATCGAGCAATTGCTTCAGGCGCGCCGGATCCGTATAGGGTATTTTTACCTCCGGTTCATCGAGTACGCATCGATCTCGCGTGCGCAGATAGTCGCTGACTCTGGATTCACATTCGCGAACCAAAGCTCTGGAACGATCGAGCTCTTTCGCAACCCTCGGAAGCGCGACTACAATCAGGGTAAAGAACAGAACCAGACTTATTCGTAAAGGGTTCAAAGACCAATTAAGCGCCGGATCCTTCATATTGACGAAAAGCGCCAGGAAATTGGCGACGAATCCGATGATGTACAGATCGAGATAACGCGATGCCATCACATTTCAGTGACCCCGTCCATAGGCGATAATCACCATCTGCCCCAAGACCCACAGCAACAGAGCAAAAAGAAACCACGAAGGATCACCGGCATCAGGCTTTTTACGTAACTGCCGGTACATAAATACCACCGATGGCGCATAAAATACCAGACCACCGGTCATGCTCAGCATGGAGAGCGCGAAATCGACAAGCGACCGGCTTTTGTACGATGCATGTGCGGGAATGCTCGGAGTGAAATGAACCGAAGCAACCATCATGAGCGTGAGCATGACGATCATGATAATCGTCGCATGAGTCCGCCGCACACCGGTGAGCCATTGAACCGCAAGCAGCGCCACGCCCGCAGCGAGGGTAATCGCGCCGGAGGCGAAAGAGAAACAGCCAAGAAGAGCTGTTGCCAGTACAGGCGCAAACCAGCCCACGATGCTCTGATTGCCGCTTCGTGTCAGCGCGCTGATGAACAGAATGCCAAACAGGATAAGAAAATAGAGTGCGGAGTTATTGAACAGGATGTTCTCCACACCCAAAGGGACAGCAAAGATGAGAGCTACAACCAGCGTCACCGGCAGCCGCGAACTCGAATCAGGAAGCGCCCTGAGCAACGCTTGCAGCAGCAGAAGCAGCGCGACAGTGTGCAGGACGGCATTGACGGCGCTCTGAAGCATCGGATTGACGACATTGCCGCCAAGCACGAAAAGCAGCAGAGCGAGCACTCTTCCTGTAAAAATCCGATGTTCGTTATGCGGCGCAATCAGAGAAAACCAGTCCAGATTCCCCTCCAGCCACGGGCGATACAGGCGGTCGATCTCCGCATCCCACTGATCCCAGAACGGAATGGTGTTGCCATAGTTGGCGACCACAATGAATTTTATGCCTAAAACAAGCGCGAAAAAGGCGATTGCGTGAAACTGCCCTGTGCTGATGACTCGCTGTTGTGACATGCCGGTAGAGGTTTTATGAAAAAACACGGCACCCGGCATCAGCCGGATTCAAGCTTTACTGTATGGTACGATAAGGAAACGAAAAAGAGAGAACGGTCTCACCCTCTTTTCCAGCGGTTGTGCAGCCAGAACCACTCTTCGGGGCGGTTTCGAATCTCTGCTTCGAGCATTATGGTGTATCGCTCGGCCAGCGTGGCGATATTTTGTTTGCTGAAAGAGAGGTCGGAGGTATCGACCTCTCTGATTTTGATGGTATATCGTCCGTCTCCGTTGCCCAGGCAGATCACGAAGAAAAGCGGCACTTTGGCCTTGAGCGCGAAAAACGCCGGGCCGAAGTACATCGACGCCCGCCTGCCGAGAAACTCGCCGTAATTGACGGCATCGTGATCGGACTGGTCGCCGAGAATGGACAGAAAGCCCCCCTCGCCAAGAAGCCGCAACCCTTCCCTGAGCGCCTGGCTATGGTAGATGATGCGGTTGCCCCGCATGGTGCGGTACTCGTTCATGATGCCGTCGATGAGGCGATTGCGCAACCGCTTGACCACGATCGCGACCGGTTCCAGCAGAAGCCCGCTTGCCATGGCCATCAGCTCCCAGTTGCCATAATGGGCCGAAACGATCACCGCGCCGCTCTTTCTTGAGTTGAACCATTGCAGAAACGCTTCGCCGTCAATATCGACCAGCGCGGCGGCATCCTCCCGGTTCCGTATGAGCGGCAGGCGAAGCACTTCGAGCAGCGACGAGGCGACGTTCCGGTACATAGCGGTGGCGATCCGGCGGATTTCCTCCGGTGATTTTTCCGGAAATGTGAGGCCGAGGTTCCGATAGACCAGATCGCGCCGGATACCGAGGACGCGATGCATGAAATCCCCGACAAGGTCGGCAAAACGACGGGTCTGCTTCCGGCTCATCCTTCGCACCAGAACGCCGAGCAGGTTGAGCGTTTCAAACATCAATTTTTCGGAGGCCGCCTGCAACGCTTCCTTCATTTTCATCCGTAACCGTTTTGGGGACGATTTTGCATTTGATCCCATGATGCGCGGCGCGATACTCTCTGTCGATAGGTCACGGAAAAAGGCGGAACCGTCGAAACCTGACTGTTCAGTCTGCCCGGCAAATCGATCCATGACCGGAAAACTTTTCTGAAGGTACGAAACGAAGAGACAGCAGAAAACAGGAAGTTGACGGGCAGGCTCCGCAGCTTCGTGGCCGGATTTCCGGTTCGTTGCGCCTGCGAAAGCTCGCCGGAGGACGATTCCGATTTTTCAGGCTGTTCACGAATACCTTCCCGCATTATATTTGTTATGTAAATGGTATATAAGGGGGGGATCCCTCTAACGTGAAAATTCCGAATGACCGATATGCCATCCAAGCTCTGCTCCCATGACGAAATGCTCCAGAATATCCGGCGCTGGCAGGCCGACGGAGCGAAGGTTGTCTTCACCAACGGGTGCTTCGACATACTCCATGCCGGGCATGTGCGTTACCTCGCTGCTGCCCGGAGTCTGGGCGACCGGCTTGTGGTCGGGCTGAACAGCGATGCTTCGGTCAGACGGCTCAAAGGTCCGAAGCGTCCCGTCGCGTGTGAGGCGGATCGGGCTGAGGTGCTCTCGGCGCTGCCGGCGGTCGATGCCGTGACGCTTTTTGATGACGATATGCCCGAATCGCTGATTGGCTTGCTTCTGCCGGATATTCTGGTCAAGGGTGCCGACTGGGCGGTCGAGAAGATCGCTGGTGCGTAAGCCGTCGTCGAGAACGACGGCTCCGCAAAACGTTCAAAAGCTCTCAGACTTCGCGCTGGTCAGGAAATCTGCGTAGGCTTTGGCGATACCGTCCCGCAAAGAGGTTTTCGCCTGCCAGCCAAGACTATGCATACGCTCGACATTCAGGAGCTTGCGGGGCGTGCCGTCAGGCTTGCTGGAATCGAACACGATCACTCCCCACCTCCATGACGATCTCCGCCAGTTCACGGATCGTTACAGAGTTTTTTCAAATCGAGGCCAGCTTAACAATGGCTTCCTCTATCGGATAATGATGGTTGCCGATAAACAGACCGGAGTTGTCAATGTGTTCCGCGTTGCGTAACACGCCAGATATTTCCGAATCAAAAAACTTGATGACTTCGTTTTTTGCAAAATTCCCTGCAACGATCGGGCGACATTCAAATCCAGCCGCCTCAAGCCTGCCAACAAGTTCCTCGCGTCTGACCGGCGCTCCTGGACGAATAACGATACTGAAACCAAACCAACTGCTTTGACCGATCTCCTTCTGGATCATCATATAGGGATGACCATTCATCTTTTCCTGCAGGAGTTGTGCGTTCTGTCGTCGTAAGGCTACCATTGCCGGCAGTTTCTTTACCTGCTCGATGCCGATTGCTCCAGACATCTCAAGCGGACGGACATTGTAACCGGGCAAAACGAACCTGAAAGATTCCTCGAAAGGATTGTCGCTTTTTTCTCCGCAAACGTGATTGAACCTGGGGAGGTTCCGCGTCCAGCCATGAGCCCTGATCGACAGGAGAATGTGATACAGTTCTTCGTCGTCCGTAACGACCAACCCACCCTCCATGGTTGAGATATGATGGGAAAAAAACGAACTGAAGCTACCCATCAAACCGTAGGTACCTGTCTTCCTGCCATTGAATTCGGCTCCCATCGCCTCGCAGTTATCCTCGATCAGGCGAATATTCCTGCCAGCGACAATCTCGTTGATCTTTGCAAAATCGTTTGGATTACCCAGCAGATTGACCACCATGATAGCTTTTGTCCGATCAGTTATCGCTGCGGCAAGAGCATCGAGATCATAGTTCAGTGTCTCAATATCAATATCGACAAACTTTATCTTCAGACCATACTGATAAAGTGGGTAATAGGTCGTACTCCATGAAACAGCCGGCACAATAACCTCATCACCTCGCTGCAGCCTTATATCGCTATTTCTGGTGTAGAAAAGTGCGGCAATCATCAGAAGATTCGCTGATGAACCCGAGTTCACCATTACGCAATATTTGCTGCCAATAAAGGTTGCGAATTGCTTTTCGAATTCTGCTACATGCCCACCCATGGTGAACATACCAGTATCGATCACACGCTGAATAGCATCGTATTCAGCTTTGTCCCATGTCGAGGTTGCCAGAGGATATTTAATGTTCATAAATCAGATTTGTATTCAAGATAATACTTGTAAGTTTGCCGGATCCCGTCCAAAAGGGAAGTGGACGGTGACCATCCCCAAATGGATTGCCGTGAAACATCAACCAGTTTCTGGCGCATACCAACCGGTTTGGTGGTATCGTGACGAAAAAACCCCGACCAGCCGATGACTTCCGCCGCTGCGGCATAATACTCGTTCACGGAGTAATCAAATCCCAATCCAACATTCATCAGGCCCGGAAGCCTCTCCCAATCGTCGAGTCCTTTGACGATAGCATCAGCCAGATCCCCCGAATACATGAACTCCCTTCTGGCGTAGCCATCCCCCCAGATATCCACTTCAGTAACGTCGTTGATTTTGGCAAGGTGGATTTTATGGATGATCGCAGGAATAAGATGCGAGTGCTCGGGAGAAAATTTGTCATGCCTTCCGTAGATATTGCACGGAATCATGGTTTTGTACTGAAATACGGGGTTGACCCGTGTCACGTAAGAGCACAATCGCTGAATCGCAATTTTAGCCAGCGCATACCCTTCATTTGTTGGTTCAAGCTCTCCCTTCAGTATTAATGATTCGTCGAGAGGGTTATGAGCCTCGCGTGGATACATACAGGAGCTTCCGAGATTGAGCAATTTTTTTACCCCGGCAGTTCTCGAAGCCATGACGATATTTCTGCCGAGATCGAGGTTGGTAACCAGAAAATCTACCGGTCGGGCAATGTTATCCTGAATACCTCCGACCAAACCAGCCGAATGAATGACAATATCCGGGTTTACCTTCCTGACAAAGCATTCCGTGGCCGTATAATCGGTCAGGTCGAGTTCGCTGCTACGCGGAGCGACAAAGTTCCATGACGAGGCAAGAGGATGTTCAAGCACATTCCGGCCGACCAGGCCACCTCCGCCTGTCAGGAGTACGCATCTTTTGTCGGTCATACTCAGTCTTGTTGTCTGAGAGCTTTATGCCCGTGAACATTAACCTTGAGATCGAATTGAGCTTCAAGAAAATCAGCTACCACCATCTCCTTTACCAGCTCTTCGAAACTGATTTCGGGAACCCAACCAAGCCGCTCCCGAGCTTTGGACGCATCGCCAAGCAGCGTTTCAACCTCTGTTGGCCTGAAGTACCTCGGATCTACTTCAACAATGCAGCAACCATCAGCATCATAACCTTTTTCATCGACCCCTTCGCCTTCCCATGTGATCTTCATTTCAAGCTCGCTGGCGGCAAGTTCCACAAACTGGCGAACGCTATATTGCGCACCTGTAGCAATAACAAAATCTTCGGGTTTGTCTTGCTGGAGCATGAGCCACTGCATCTGGACATAGTCACGGGCATGACCCCAGTCACGTTTTGCATTCAGGTTGCCCAAATACAACTTTTTCTGAAGACCAAGCTTGATCCGCGCCAGCCCTCTCGTGATCTTTCTGGTGACGAAAGTTTCTCCCCTTATGGGTGATTCGTGATTGAACAGAATTCCGTTGCAGGCATACATGCCGTAAGCCTCGCGATAATTGACCGTGATCCAGTATGCATAGAGTTTCGCAACCGCATAAGGGCTTCGTGGATAAAAAGGGGTCGTCTCTTTTTGCGGGACTTCCTGAACAAGGCCGTAAAGTTCCGACGTTGAAGCCTGATAAAACCGGGTAGATTTCTCCAGACCGAGAATCCGTATGGCTTCGAGGATTCGCAATGTTCCGAGTGCATCAGAATTAGCGGTGTACTCAGGCTCCTCGAAGCTTACCGCTACGTGGCTCTGAGCAGCAAGGTTGTAAATTTCATCTGGTTTTGTTTCCTGAATGATCCTGACGAGGGATGAGCTGTCCGTCATGTCTCCGTGGTGAAGCGTAAAGCTGTAACCTTTGTCATGCGGATCGTGAAAAAGATGATCGATGCGGTCAGTATTAAAAAGCGAGGTACGGCGTTTGATGCCATGCACTTCATAGCCCTTGTCGAGCAACAGTTCTGCCAGATATGCTCCGTCCTGACCGGTAACCCCGGTAATCAACGCTTTCTTCATACACCGTATTTTTAATATTTCTTAAATTTTAACCGACAAACTACGCCAGTCTTTTTGTGTGAAAATCTTGCCTTCACACCGCGAACTATTGCGTATTCTTTTACTCGACGAAGGGACATCCGTTCAGACGGCAAAGGAACAATGGTCTCTGAGGATATTGTACTGCAAAAAGACGGCACATTTTTTCTTTCAAACAATGGCTCTTTGAGCGCGTCGTTGCCGGATGCCATTGACGAGACTTTTTTCAAGCAAAAAACCTTCTGAAGGTACGAAAAGCTGTATTAAATATAAAAACAGAAGAGTCATGCGCCTGTTGCCTTGATCTGGTGTTGACGGGAATGCATTTCGACTCAACGCAACTTAATGCACAACTTCCTCGATTTTCAAGGTATCCACAACCGGTGATCGCATTATATTTGCAAAATAAAGGAAAATCTCTCGCTTGCGTAAAAATTACCCGCTGACCGATATGCCATCCAAGCTCTGCTCCCATGACGAAATGCTCCTGAATATCCGGCGCTGGCAGGCCGACGGAGAGAAGGTTGTCTTCACCAACGGTTGCTTCGATATTCTCCATGCCGGCCATGTGCGCTACCTCGCCGCCGCCCGCCAGCTCGGAGATCGGCTCGTGGTCGGTCTGAACACCGACGCTTCGGTGAGGCGGCTCAAAGGCCCGAAACGTCCCGTCGCGTGTGAGGCGGATCGGGCCGAGGTGCTCTCGGCGCTCGGGGCGGTCGATGCCGTGACGCTCTTCGACGACGATACGCCCGAGGCGCTGATTGGCATGTTGCTGCCGGATATTCTGGTCAAGGGGGCCGACTGGGCGGTCGAGAATATCGCCGGGGCGAAAGCGGTCATCGAGCACGGCGGCTCCGTGCTGACCGTGCCGCTCGTCGAAGGGCGCTCCACGACCGGCATCATCGAGACCATCGTTCAACTTCATTGCCCTCGACAAAGTGGTCGATAGAATCAAAAAAATCAGCTTTTTCGTGATGACCGCCGCTTCGGCTGTCATTATCGTGCTCTGCATCGCTGCCGCGCTGGCGCTCAACAGCGGCATGGTGGATGATTTCGCCAAAAAGCAGGTGTTGTCGCTTTTCAACGACGAGTACCGTGGACGGCTCGAACTGAAGGCGGTGCGGCTCCGCTTCCCCGACGAGGTCACGCTCGTCGCTCCTTCCATCTTCGAGGAAAATGCCGCGCAACCGGCGGCCCGTGCACAGAGCATCACCCTGAAGTTCAATTTTCTTTCGCTGCTCAGGCCGAAAATCACCATGCTCTCGTTCCGGGAGGTCAATGTTGACGGCATCCGGGCAAGCATCGTCGAGCTTCCCGACGGAAAGCTCAACATCGCAAAAATCTTCACCAGAAAGCATCCCGAAAAGCCGGAAGTCCTCGCTATCGGGAAGTTCCGCGCCAGAGAGCTGAGAGTCAGAAACGGCTCCGTATCGTGGAAGCCGAAAAATTCGCCCGCTTACCGGCTTACCGGTCTCACGCTCGATATGACCAAGGTGTTTGTCGCCAAATACCAGTTCATGGGAACGATCCGGCAGATGCGGTTTGCCATGCCCGACCGCGGGCTGACGGTAAAAAAAGGCTCCGGGGCGCTGGCGTTTTCATCGGTGAGCAGCGACGTGATCGGCCTCGACCTCGAAACCGCCAAAAGCCATGCCAGGCTGTCGATCTCCGTCGATGGACTCGACATCTTCTCCGGCATCTCGAAAAAGAGTCTGCTGCAAAACAAGACCTTCGTCCATGTCGAATCGATGAGCGTCGATACTTCGGAGCTGAACCGCCTGATACCGGTTCCGTCGCTTCCGGCTGGCGTGTATACGATCAAAGGGGACGCGAAGGGCACTCTCGGCGACCTCGAAATCCTGCCGACAACCATCGCGCAGGATGGCAGCCACATCGCTTTCAAGGGCGAGATGCTCAACCTCCTCGAACCGAAAAGCCTCTCGTTCAATCTGCAAATCGGCAAATCGGCGCTCTCTCCGGTATTGCTCTCGCAGATGCTCGACGACGAGCGCTACCGGAAGCTCGCCCGGGAGGCGGGTGAAATCACCTTCAGCGGCATGGTGCGGGGACGGCTCGATCAGTGGAAAAGCGATATCGATTTCAAAACCGCCATCGGGAGCGGAAAAACCGCGTTCGAGACCAAGCGGCTGGCTGAAAAGCGCTATCAGGCCGCAGGAACCTTCACGCTCGAAAAAACCGAACCGCACCGCTTCCTCGGCATCGCGCAGGTCAGGAGCGGATTCTCCGGATCGGGAGCGTTCAGCGGCACCTTCAGCGGAAGCGACCTCGAGAACGCTCATGTCGAGGCATCGATAAAGAGCGCCTTCTGGCAGCAGCAGACGATTTCGTCGGGATCGGTCACGCTCGACTTCGTCGGCAAGAAGCTCGATCTTTCGACCGACCTCAAAAGCCCGGAGGGGGGCAGCCTCGTCATGGCGGGGATCATCGATTTCTCGACCCCCGCGCCGTCGTACGAGGCGGGAGGCACGGTCAGAAAGCTCGATCTGTCGAAAGCCAGCGGCCTTCAGGAGTACCGGAGCGATCTGAATGGCCGGTTCGACTTGAAGGGGCAGGGGCTGGATCTGGCTTCGCTGAACCTCAAGACAAGCATGGTGCTGGAGCCGTCGTCCTTCAGCGATTTCCGCTTCCGGGAGCGCTCGACGGTGTCGGCGAGCATCGCGCAGAGCGCCGACGCATCCACTGTGTCGTTCGAGAGCGAGGCGTTCGACCTCTCGCTGCAGGGCAACGCCTCCCTGGCGCAGATGCTTGAAACGTTGCGAACGGTTTCTTCCTGTATCGCAAAGGAGACCGGCAGCGTTTCAGCCGCGTCATTCCCGAGCGGAGCGTCACCCTATGCGTTCAACTACAAAATCACCGTGCGCGACTTCACGCCGCTCAGGCCCCTGTTTTCGGCAAGAGAGTTTCAGTTTACCGGCTCGGCCACCGGCAAGTCTGCTTATGCTGGAGGCCGTTTCTCGCTCGACGCGAACATTTCCGGTGCCTCGATTTCCAGCGGGCCGTCGCTGCGCATGGATAGCGCCTCGATGACCGGATCGATGCAGTGCGCGGCAGATGGCGTCGAGGCTGCGCGACTCTCTGGCGCGGCGGGATCGATGAGCCTGTTCGGCAGAGAGCTGAACAGCCTGCGCCTGAATGCATCGTATGACAACGACCGGCTCGTCGCCTCGCTCGATCTCGCCATGCCGCGGTTAGCCGAAAAACTCAGCGCGTCCATCACGGCCCGGCGCTCCGGCAACCTCACCACGGTCTCCATCGACAGCCTCGCGCTCACCACCCCGAAGGGGGTCTGGCAAAGCGCGCCCGGCGGTACGCTCGACGTGGCCAAAGAGTCTGTCCGGTTCAACAGCGTCCGGTTCGCCAAGGGAACTCAGTCGCTGCAACTCGACGGCCTGCTCAGCAACACCGTGCCCGGAACCTTCCGGGGAACGCTCTTCGGCATCGATCTGGCCGAAGCGAAGTATTTCTGGCTCGATCCCGCGCTGAAGCCGATGAGCGGCACGGTGAACGCGAATTTCACGGTCAGCGGCACGCCCGGCGCGAAGACGAGCGACCTCGACCTGAAAGGCTCCGGCGTGAGCTATGACGAACTGAAGATCGGCGCGGTGCATCTGACGGCCCGCCACCTCGGCGAACTGATGCGTTTCGAGTACGAAAGTCGAGGCGCGGCAAGCGCTTCGGCGGTGTCGGCCAACACCATCGCTGGTTCCGGCTCGATCCCGCTGGTGCTGAACTACTCGAAGCCAGAGCTCAGGATACCCGAAAACCGCCCAATCAGCGTCTCCATGCATTCGGACGACCTGTCAGCCAGAATCGTCACCTTTCTCGTTCCGATCTTCGACTATGCTGAAGGGGTCATACCGACCAGCCTGCGCGTCACCGGCGCGATGCCGAAGCCGGAGATATTCCTGACGACGCAACTTCGGGATACGACGATCCGGGTGGCCCCGACGCAGGTCGCCTACCGGGTCAATGGCAAGATCACCGGTACGCCATCGCGCATCGATCTTGGCCGCATCGAACTGAACGATTCGCAGAAAGGCAGCGGCGCAGTCAGCGGCATGATCGGTCTCGACGGTCTGAAGCCCGTCACAGTCAACATTGGCGGCTCGTTCCGAAATCTGCTGCTCTACAGCAAAAAGGATATGAAGGACGACACCTCGTTCGGTACGATCACCGGTACGACCGACAACCTCCGTTTCTACGGCGACCTGACCGCACCGACCGCCGAGGGCGACCTGATGGTGACTTCTGCCAACTTCAGCCTCTACCGCAAAGGATCGAGCGAGAGCGCCAAGTACATCGGCGTCGATAAATTCATCAAATTCGTGCCGCGTCGTCCGTCACAGAAACCGGCGGCAACCGTCGCGGCTCCGTCTGCGGGTTATCCACAGTTTCATTTCAATCTGCTCGACATCATGCAGATCAGAAACCTCCGGCTCACGTGCAACACGCCGATCAAAGGCAGCATGATCTTCGACCGGGTCCGGGGCGAGCGGATCGAGGCGGCCCTGAACAACCTTTCGCTTTTGGTCAACAAGACGGGGCAGCGATACAGCCTCTTCGGATCGGTCGATATTACCGGCGGCAAATACAACTTCTCGAACACGAACTTCGATCTCGAAAACAGCGGGCGGCTGTCGTGGAACAACGAAGAGATCAGGGAGGGCCGCCTGATCGACATCTATGGCGGCAAACTGGTGACGGCCACCGACGTCCAGACCGGAGAGCGCGACAACGTCAAACTGCTCATCGCCGTCAGCGGCACCATCGAAAAACCGAACGTCCGCATGGGCTACTACCTGAACGACGATCCTCAGCCCTACTCGGCGGTCAATATGATCGGCCGCCAGGCGAGCCACGTCGATGCGAACGCCGACCTGAACGTCATCTCCCTGCTCTTTTCGAGGCAATGGTACCTCAACCCGGAACGGCAGACATCGAGAGGCGTCAACCCCGTATCGAGCGTCGGCTTTTCCGCCGGTACCGGCCTGCTCTCCTCGCAGGTCTCGAACATCGTGCAGAATCTTGCCGGGCTGGAGAGCTTCAACTTCAACCTCGGTACCAGCGCGAAAGGCAACCTGAGCGGCCTGGAGCTGAACTACGCGATGCTCGTGCCGGGCACCAACGGCAAAATCCGGTTTGTCGGCACCAACCGAACGCCCGTTTCGGGAAGCACTAATACCACGAACGACTATTATGCCGGTTCGTCGCAGAAAATCGAGTACCGTGTCTCCCCGAAGGTCTACGTCGAGGCGTTCCGCTCCGATGGCATGAGCAGCAATGACGCCGCCTACACCAACCTGCAGAAGCCGAGCGAGAACTGGGGGGCCAGCGTATCGTATCGCGAGAAGTTCCACACCTGGAGCCAGTTCTGGGATCATCTGTTCGACGGAAAAAAGAAGGAACCGGAGAAGAGCAAGCAAGAGTGAAGCTTCGTATGGTCATTATTTTTCATACCTTTAAAGATTGTCTCGAAAAAACTGAACCATCGTTCCAATTGTCATCTTGTGCTGACCGGCAAAAACATACTTCTCGGCATCTCCGGCGGCATCGCCGCCTATAAAACCCCGCAACTGGTCAGGCTTCTGAAGAAATCGGGAGCCGATGTGCAGGTGCTGGCCACCGAGTCGGCAGTGCGCTTCGTGAGCGAGCTGTCGCTCTCGACCGTGTCGGGACGCCCGGTGCTCACCGATATTTTCTCGGCGGATGGCAACGGACACGACAATGCGCGAACGATGCACATCACGCTCGGCGAGTGGGCCGACGCTCTGGTCATCGCGCCCGCAACAGCCAACACGCTCGCCAAGCTGGCCGCCGGAATGTGTGACGACATGCTTTCGCTCTGCTTCCTGACCCTCCGCCCCGGCAAACCGGTGCTCGTCGCGCCCGCCATGGACGGCCATATGTACGACTCTCCATCGGTGCAGCGCAACCTCGCCATGCTGAAGGCGCAGGGGTGCCGCATGATGGAGCCGGAAAGCGGCTCGCTCGCTTCGGGGCAGTGCGGGCTGGGACGGATGCCCGAACCGGAGACGATCTTCGAGGCGTTGACGGAGATGCTCGCCTCGCCGGAAGCTTCGGCGCTTTGCGGCAAAACGGTGATCGTCACCGCCGGGCCGACGCGGGAGAAGATCGACGACGTGCGCTTCCTCTCGAACTACTCCTCCGGCAAGATGGGCTTCGCCATTGCCGCCGAAGCGGCGCGGCGCGGCGCGACTGTGCGCCTCGTGACGGGGCCGGTCAGCCTGCCGACGCCGCCCGGCGTGGAGCGGCTCGACGTCGAGAGCGCCGTCGAAATGCTCGACGCGGCGCAACCGTTTTTCGATGCTTGCGACCTCTTCATCGGCGCGGCGGCCGTGGCCGACTACCGCCCGGAAACGCCGGCCGAAGGCAAGATCAAGAAAAACGACGCGGAGATGGAGATTCGCCTCGTCAGGAATCCCGACATCCTCGCAACCTTCGCCACTGGACGGAAGCCCGGCCAGCTTGCCGTCGGCTTCGCGCTCGAAACGGCGGGCGGCCTCGACTACGCCCGCAAGAAGCTCGTGGACAAGCAGCTCGACCTCGTCGCCTTCAACATCTACGATGGGCGTACCACCGGTTTCGAGGTCGATACCAACGCGCTGACGCTGCTCGCACGCGACGGCAACGTCACCGAGCTGCCACTGCTCTCGAAGGAAGAGGCCGCCGGAAAGCTGCTCGACGCAATCGAACCGCTCCTGCGCCGTTAAATCAATTCGCGAAGTACCCTCATGAAGCAGGAATCCCTTTTCGATCCCGTACCGGATGAACCCGCGCCGCAGAAATCGCCGGTGGACGAACTCGACGCGCTCCGCCGGATCACCATCGAATGCCGGAAATGTCGCCTGGCGGAGACGCGCAAAAGCGTGGTCTTCGGCGAAGGGAATCCCCAGGCGGGTCTGTTCGTTATAGGTGAGGCCCCGGGAGCGGATGAAGATGCCCAGGGCCGCCCGTTCGTGGGGCGTTCGGGGCAGTTGCTCGACAAGATTCTGCTTGCCATCGGCTTCGAGCGCAAGGACGTTTACATCGGCAACATCATCAAGTGCCGTCCGCCGGAAAACCGCAATCCACTCAGCGACGAAATCGAGTGCTGCAAGCCGTGGCTCATGCAGCAGCTTGAGATCATCAACCCCAAGGTGATGCTCCTGCTCGGCAAAGTGGCGGCCAACACCATTCTCGGCAACACGCAATCGATGGGTTCGATGCGGGGCCGAATAATCCAGTGGAACGGGTTCGATTGCGTCGTGACTTACCATCCGGCGGCGCTGCTCAGAAACCCGAACTGGAAGCGCCTCTGCTGGGAGGATGTACAGATGCTCCGGGCGCACTACGACATGGTCTGCCCCAACGGCTGACCGAGATATGAAACCATGACAGGACGAGGACAAGAAGAGGAATGAAGCCACGCGAAGGACAACTCGATTTAAGCCGTGACATCGACTTCAGCAAGGAGAGTCGGGTGCCCCCCTGGTCGCTGGAGGTCGAGCAGGAGGTGCTCGCCTGCATTCTGCTCGAAGAGGATCCAATCGAACAGGTGATCCAGATTTTTGGCGACAACGGCGAAGCGGTCTTTTACGAGAAGCGCCACCAGATCATCTACAAGGCGATGATGCAGCTCTACCAGAAGCGGCAGGCCATCGACCTCATCACGGTGAGCGAGGAGCTGTCGCGGGTCGGCGAACTGGAGAACATTGGCGGGCGGCCCTACCTCGGCGAGCTTTCCGGCAAGGTGATCAGCGCGGCCAACATCGAGTTCTACGCCCGGCTGGTGAAGGAGAAGTATCTCTACCGCCGCCTGATCTCGATCTCGTCGCACATTTCGAGCGCGGCCTACAACACCTCGATGGACATCTTCGACCTGGTCGAGAACGCCTCGCAGCAGTTCTTCAACATCTCGCAGGCGGGCATCAAAAAGAGGGCCAGCAGCATCAAGGAGCTGCTCAAGACGGCGACGAGAATGATCGAGAATCTCGGCTCCTCGCAATCGTCAGTCACCGGCATCGGCTCAGGATTCTCGGATCTGGACGCCTACACGGCGGGCTTCCAGCCGTCGGACATGATCATCATCGCCGCCCGTCCGTCCGCTGGTAAAACCGCTTTTTCGCTGGCGCTGGCGCGCAATGCGGCGGTGAACTTCAACACGCCGGTGCTCTTCTTCAGCCTCGAAATGGCGGAAATCCAGCTCGCGCTCAGGCTTATGTGCGCCGAGGCTTACGTCGAATCGCAGCTCGTGCGGCGCGGCCAGATTTCGCCGGAGATGATGAACAAGATCATCAACAGCATGGACGCGCTTGCCGACGCCAAGCTCTTTATCGACGACACGCCGGGCATCTCGATCATGGAGCTCGCCGCCAAGACCCGCCGCATGAAGCAGGAGCATGGCATCGGCATGGTGGTGGTGGATTACCTCCAGCTCGTCACGCCAGTCAGGGACGGGCGCTCCAACCGCGAGCAGGAGATCGCCCAGATTTCGCGCTCGCTCAAAGCGCTCGCCAAGGAGCTGAACATCCCGGTCATCGCGCTGGCGCAGCTCAACCGCTCGGTCGAACAGC
>JAAXWU010000064.1 GCA_013334855.1 Chlorobaculum sp.
GATCGCGGGCCGTGCCTATTTACCAGACCACCTCCTACGTGTTCGAGAACGCCGAGCACGGCGCGGATCTGTTTGCGCTTCGCAAGGCGGGCAACATCTATACGCGCCTGATGAACCCGACCACCGACGTGCTCGAAAAGCGCATGGCGGCGCTCGAAGGGGGCAAGGCGGCGCTCGGCGTGGCGAGCGGCCACTCGGCGCAGTTCATCGCCATCGCCACCATCTGCCAGGCGGGCGACAACATCGTTTCGTCGAGCTACCTCTACGGCGGCACCTACAACCAGTTCAAGGTCGCCTTCAAGCGCCTCGGCATCGAGGTGAAGTTCGTGGACGGCAACGATCCTGAGGCGTTCCGCAAGGCCATCGACGGCAACACCAAGGCGCTCTACATGGAGTCGATCGGCAATCCGGCGTTCCACGTGCCCGATTTCGCCGCCATCGCCGCCATCGCCCGCGAGAACGGCATTCCGCTGATCGTCGATAACACCTTCGGTTGCGCGGGTTACCTCTGCCGTCCCATCGACTTCGGTGCCTCCATCGTGGTCGAGTCGGCCACCAAGTGGATCGGCGGGCACGGCACCTCGATGGGCGGCATCATCGTCGATGCAGGTACGTTCGACTGGGGCAACGGCAAGTTCCCGCTCTTCACCGAGCCGTCGGAGGGGTATCACGGCCTGAAGTTCTACGAAGCGGTCGGCGAGCTGGCCTTCATCATCCGGGCGCGGGTCGAGGGGCTGCGGGATTTTGGCCCGGCCATCAGCCCCTTCAACTCCTTCATGCTTTTGCAGGGGCTTGAGACGCTTTCGCTCCGCGTGCAGCGCCACCTCGACAACACACTCGAACTGGCCCGCTGGCTCGAAGGGCAGGACGCGGTCGCCTGGGTGAACTATCCGGGCCTCGAAGGCCATCCGACGTACGAGCTCGCAAAGAAATATCTGACGCACGGTTTCGGCTGCGTGCTCACCTTCGGCGTCAAGGGCGGATTCGAGAAGGCGGTGAAGTTCATCGACAGCGTGAAGCTGGCGAGCCACCTGGCCAACGTGGGCGACGCCAAGACGCTCGTGATTCATCCCGCTTCGACCACGCACCAGCAGCTCAGCGCCGAGGAGCAGACTTCGGCGGGAGTCACCGCCGACATGGTGCGCGTGTCGGTCGGCATCGAGCACATCGACGACATCAAGGCTGATTTCAGCCAGGCTTTCGAGAATTTAGCATGACCCGGATGGAGCACAGAGCAGTCATATCTGACAGTACAAGCTTTTTTGAATCGAACGAGCCGTTGCAGCTCGAACTTGGAGGGACGCTGCCCGGTGTGCGGGTCGCATACCGTACCTGGGGACGGTTGAACGCGGAGAAAAGCAACGTTATCCTGATCTGCCACGCGCTGACCGGCAATGCGGATGCCGACGGCTGGTGGAGCGGTATGTTCGGCGAGGGGCGGGCGTTCGACGAGACGCGGGAGTTCATCATTTGCAGCAACGTGCTCGGAAGCTGCTACGGCACGACCGGGCCGCTGTCGCTGAATCCGCTGACCGGCAAGCATTACGGCCCCGATTTTCCGCGCATCACCATCCGCGACATGGTGAACGTCCAGCGGCTGCTGCTCCGCTCGCTCGGCATCGAGCGCATCCGGCTTGTCGTTGGCGCGTCGCTTGGCGGGATGCAGGTGCTCGAATGGGGCGCGATGTATCCCGACATGGCTGGAGCGCTCATGCCGATGGGCATCTCGGGCCGCCACTCGGCGTGGTGCATCGCGCAAAGCGAGGCGCAGCGACAGGCCATCGCCGCCGACGCGGAGTGGCAGGGCGGCTGGTACGACCCGGCAAAGCAGCCGCAGAAAGGGCTTGCCGCCGCACGGATGATGGCCATGTGCACCTACCGCTGCTTCGAGAACTACCAGCAGCGCTTCGGGCGTGAACTCAGGAGTGACGGGCTTTTCGAAGCCGAGAGCTACGTGCGCCACCAGGGCGACAAGCTGGTGGAGCGCTTCGACGCCAATACTTACGTCACGCTGACAAGAGCGATGGACATGCACGATCTCGGACGCGGTCGGGAGTCATACGAAGCGGCGCTCGCGGCGCTAAAGATGCCGGTGGAGATTCTCTCCATCGACTCGGACGTCCTCTATCCAAAGGAGGAGCAGGAGGAACTTGCCCGCCTCATCCCCGGCTCGCGCCTGCTCTTCCTCGACGAACCCTACGGCCACGACGCCTTCCTCATCGACACCGACACCGTCAGCCGCATGGTGTGCGAGTTCAAAAGTCAGTTGATAGTTGATAATGGATAATTGGGATAGGGGATGGTCAGGATGTCTGACCGTCCCTTCCCACACCACTTGGTATGCGGCTCCGCATCGGGCGGTTGAAGTTTGTGAGGTAGTCGGCCTTGTGTGTCTCCCGATCAGACCCCTGATTTCACTTTATCCCTGTATCGCCAGCCCCGGTTTCTCACTGCCTTGTCTTTCCGGGCTTCACCCGTCCAGTTTTGTCGGCAAGCATCACTCTCGGAACATCAGAGACATCCAGTTCTGAGAACAGGCGTTTCCTCTCCAACACTTTCAGTCCTTCACTCCCTTGCGGCGAGCTACTATGGCCTCTGCTGAATTCTCGCTCCGTCTTGCGCCGTCGCCCTTTCAGGCATCGGGCAATGGCGTGAAGAGTACCAGACAATCCGTCCGCACAGCGGTTTAGGAGGTCTGACACCGGAAGAATTTCGGATTAAAGAAGCGGAGAATTTCCAAGAGCCAGTGGTCTTGTAAACGGGGGCAGGTCAGGTGCAGTTCCCTGCGTTAAACGATTGAAAGCCGAGCACAGAAATGCGGACGGACAGGTTATCCAGAGATTTTTTATTTATGAGCATCCCACACCATGATACAGGTCACCTCATCACCGAACCGCTTCTTTCGGATTTCCTCCAAGGCGTTCGTATACCTGGCGTCCCAACCAGATTGCAATCAATTCTTGCAGTTCCGGTTTGCTCATATAGTTGGTGAACAGCTCTTCGTTCAGCTCCATGCGCTCGATGAACAATGATTCAAGTACCTGCCTGAAGACAAGCTGAAACTTGTCGAGGGAATTCACTTCGGCGGCTTTGCGCAAAGTTGCATTCTGGCTTGCCACTTCGGCAATCTGATCGAAAAAGAGCTGATCGGCATCGGTCAGTTCACTACCGAATCGTTCGTTGATCAGGTCAATCAGTTTTGACAACGAGACGTTCTCTTCGCGAACCATGCCGCTACCGACTTCGCGTGGCCCATCGAGCGGTTTTGCCATCCCCTCTTTCAGATCGATAGAGCCTTCGCTGATTTTCTGTAAACGATAGTAATCGAGTCCGACCTCTTCATCGAACTGGTATGTCGGGCCATTCTGGCGTTTCGGCAGTTTCAGCGTGAAAAATCGCAGGTAGGTAAACAGCTTCTCCAGATCGCTGTCCTGATAGGGGATTACCTGGCTCAAAAAAGCGTACAGATTGCGGAAGGCCAGCGCTTTGCCTCTCCACAACTCCGCAGCATCTTCCTCGCTGTTCAGCAGGCTTGTAAAACGAGCTGCCGCCTGATCGAGCACGGCATTCATTTTTTTGTGATCCGCTGGCGTCTGCCGACGTTTCGGAGCAAAGAAAATGGCGGCAAACTGTTCGACCTCCTCATGAAGATAGATGCCTGAAGCATCGAGTTCCGCCTTGACTTCATAGAGACGATCGGAATCGACCTCTTCGCCCATGACCGATCCTTCATAATACTGGCGGAATGCCTCCATGATCTCTTCCGGATCGTTCACAAAATCAAGAATAAAGGTATCCTCTTTCAATGGATGAGTACGATTAAGACGCGAAAGCGTCTGCACCGCCTGGATACCTGCCAACCGCTTATCGACATACATCGTGTGCAAGAGAGGCTGGTCGAAACCGGTCTGGTATTTTTCAGCCACCAGCAGTACGCGGTATTCGGGCTTGGCAAAGGTATCCGGTAACTCCTTCTCCCGGATGCCGCCATTCATCGCAACTTCGGTGTAGCTTTTCTCCGGCGCTTTGTCGTCTTCAATCGTTCCGGAGAAGGCAACGAGCGTTTTTATCTGGTAGCCTTTCTGTTTGATATACCGGTCGAACTCCTGCTTGTACCGAACCGCTTCGAGGCGAGAACCGGTAACCACCATTGCTTTGGCATGACCCCCGATCTTGTGGCGGGTATGGTGCTGGAAATGTTCGATCATTACCTCGGACTTCTGGGCGATGTTATGCGGATGAAGCCGCATGAAACGCGCCAGAGCGCGAGCCGCCTTTTTCCGTTCGACGTTGGGATCGTTTTCAGCCTTCTTGACAAGTTTGTAATAGGTTCTGTAGGTAACGTAATGCTCCAGCACATCCTTGATGAACCCCTCTTCGATGGCCTGCCGCATCGTATAGCGATGGAACGGCTCTCCATTCCTGCCAAATATCGCGAGGGTCTTGTGTTTAGGAGTCGCGGTAAAGGCAAAAAAACTCATATTGGGCTGGCGGCCCCGTTTCGCCATTGAGCGGAAGAGACGTTCCAGCTCCTCCGAATTATCATCTCGCGCAGCTTCTCGCGCTTTGCGGATCAGCTCCGCGCCGCCGAGAACCCCTTTCAGCTCGGTGGCGGTTTCGCCTGACTGCGAACTGTGCGCTTCGTCGATGATCACCGCGTAGTTGCGTGTTGGCAGATGATTATCGCCGCTGCCGCGCTCCTCGGCCATCTTCATCAATTGAGCCGAGACGAACGGAAATTTCTGCAAGGTGGTGATGATAATCGGCACACCCGATTCGAGAGCTTCAGCGAGCTGGCGCGAATCTTCGTCGATCTTCTGTACCACCCCCTGACGGTGATCGAACTGGTAGATCGTGTTCTGCAATTGCCGGTCGAGAACAACCCTGTCGGTAATCACTACCACGCTGTCAAAAACGCGCTCGTCACGCCCGTTATGCAACGAAGAGAGGCGATGGGCAAGCCAAGCGATGGTGTTGCTCTTTCCGCTGCCCGCCGAGTGTTCGACCAGATAGTTGTGCCCGACCCCCTCGGCGCTCGCTGCCGCGACCATCCGGCGCACCGCCTGCAACTGGTGGTAGCGGGGAAATACCATCGACTCCGTACGCACCTTCTTTCCTTCGTCGGAGGTTTTCTCCTGCACATCGAGATGCAGAAACCGCGCCAAGAGGTCGAGCAGGCTATCACGCTGGAGCACCTCTTCCCAGAGATAGGCCGTTTTGTAGTTGCGCCCCTCACTGTCCGGCTCGTTGCCCGCGCAACCGTTCCAGCCTTTGTTGAATGGCAGAAAATGGGTATTGCTTCCCGCAAGGCGCGTGGTCATCCAGGCATTTTCAGTATCGACGGCGAAATGCACCAGCGTACGTTTGGTAAAGAGGAATATCGGCTCATGCTGTTCCCGATAATGGCGATACTGGTGGATGGCGTTGGCCGTCGTCTGGCCGGTCAGCGGATTTTTCAGCTCCAGCGTGACGACAGGAATGCCGTTGACCGATAGCGCCACATCGAGTGACTTCCGGTTTTTCGCGCTGTAATAGAGCTGGCGGGTGATGCCAAGGCGATTGGCGCGATACCGAGCTTCGAGATCGGGATTGAGGCTGTGGGCTGGCCGAAAAAAGACGATGCGCAGGGTTTTTCCGAAACACTTGAAGCCGTGCCGAAGAGTGGTCAATGCGCCGTAAGTATCCAGCCATTTACACAGCGCCTGCAACACGCGCTCGCCGGTTTCCGCGCCATGCAGGGCCTCCAGTTTTTGCCAAGCCGGAGCCTGAGTCTCGCGGATGAACGCCAGCACCTCCGCAGGGAATATTGCCCGCTCTGCATCAAAGCCATCAGAGGAGAGCTTGCAATAGCCGTCACTCAGCAACACCGCTTCGATAGCGGTTTCAAACGCTGTTTCGGAGGTTTGTTTCATGAACTTTTTTGCCGTTTGGCTGTTCGTACCCGGTACAATCGCTCGGTAAAACCGCCTTCGTTTTCAAAGTTTTGCGCCAGCCGTTCGACCTGCCGGTCAAGGAAATAACAGGCAAGATTCAGCAAAGCAAGCGCCCCATTGGCAGCCAGACAAGCTGGAGAAAGGAAACGCGAACGATCATGGACTGGCTCGGACGTACACGGACTGCTGGAAGTATCAGTCTGCTTGTCCGTGCCAGTCTGTGATCGTCCGTGTCCGTCCGTGTTTTTGCCACCGCCATGCCGGGCCTCTTCGCTTACCCATGCCGCGAAAGCCTCGACGGTTTGCGGTTTCTGTTGCTTGAAACGCAACAGCGCCGGGTGGCCTGGCTCCAGTTTCGCCAGTCCGCGGTGACGTAAAAAATCTTCGTAATCGAGCCTCAGCTCCTCAAGGCTGGCACGGGCCACCTGGGTCAGCTTGAGTTCCGTTTTCTTCGATGTTGCCGATGCCAGCGAACCTTCGGCGATATTCTGAACGCCGGAACGAGCCGCCTGAACCATCTGATCGTGCGTCCGGCTCCGCCTGTCGATAAACCGGTCACAAAAACGAACCGTTATATCGTACGCCAACTGCGCCACCTGAAAGCTTTTCAGTTTGCGGTAGCCGCCATGTTTCGGTATCAGCTCAGACATAGTAAACCATTTTATTGCCTGCAATGCCACGCACTTCCATCACTGCGAGCATGTTCGGCCAGTATTTTTGTCTTTCTTCAGCGTCTTTTCGTATCCGTCCATATGCGTCCATATGCGTCCGTCCCCGTCCGTGTCCGTCAATAAAGCCCTGGGCAACCCCGCATCTCCTCAACCGGAACAGCGCCAGTAACAGCAGCAGTTATAAGGGCTGCACGGCGTTCTTTGAGGCGTTCGATGGATTTATGAATCTCTGACAACAAAAGTTCACTCCGTTGCCCTGATTTTTCGAGATAGTCAACTATTTCACTTTGTTCTGTTTGTGGTGGAACAATAATATAGAAGTTCCCTAAAGACTCAAAGTTAAGACCCTCGCGACCACTCCCGGACTGTGAAAGATCAATCTGATGTTGTCCAATTTCTGAACGAAGTTCAAAATACAGGAATTTTGTATCAATCTGACTTGATGGCCTTACGATACATACATGCTGATTAACATTTGCCTCTTCTTGCATACCTTCAATGTAATAACAGCGCCCAATAGACGCTCCTGTAATATTAAGCATAATATCACCATTCAGCACCATACTGTTGCTCATGGAATCATGCGTCTCTGGATCGATATATACAATATCATCCATTCGCAAACCATCAAAATGAATATTTTGGCTTCTGAACAGAGGAATTCCTTCTGATTGATACGATTCAGCTCCACCTCTTGGCGTTACACCGCTTCCGATTTTAGACACTACATACTTCAGCTTCAAAACAAACCAATGCGCCGGAATATCGCCCAGCCAGTCGAGGCCGGAGGGCTTGAGTGGTGCGTCGGGATCGAGGCCGCGAGTGACGGCCTGGCTGATAAGGGCAGAACGCTTTTCTTCCAGCAAAGCCAGCATCGTCTCTTTTTCCGCCACCAGCGCATCGATTCGCGCTGTTTCCCGGTCAAGGTAGTCGGCAATCAGGCGCTGGGTTTCAAGGTCGGGGAAACCGATTTTAATGTCCGCCAAATCCGAAGCATTAATTGCCGGATAACTGACACCTGTAGAACGACTTTCAACTTCCCAAAGAAAGCGCTTCTCTCGCACGGCATATTTGCAAAAGCGAGCATCGAAAATTTGTCTGTCGGGACGAACAACGGCAAAACCTGTAGATACAATCAGATTTTCAGGAGGCTTTTCAATTGGTGCAATAGCCTGCAAGTAAGTTCTAACCGTTGAGATAATAATATCACCATCGCGTACAATCCTTCTTGCCCGACTAGGAGCATTTTCGAATTTATATGAAACAATATCATGGATCGTTCCATAAGAATCAACATTACCAATATCTATATATTGCAATTCATATTCCGGCTCTGTTGCCTCTGATAACGACTCGTCGTTTATTGTCGCAACGTATTTCATTCGTCGTTTATCGACACTATTTGGCATTTTCATCCCCCAACCTCCCGCAATTGCTCATCGATGAACCACTGCATCTGTTCTTTATCCGACAGTTCAAGCTGGTATTTCGACACGAAGAGCTGGTTATCCATCCCGGCAAGGGCATATTCCACCAAAGCACGGCTCTTGTCGGTACACAAGAGAATGCCGACCGGAGGATTGATTTCAGATTGTGGGGACGCTGTCGCCACAATTCGAGAGTCGCTGATTCCCGGATTCACCAGTATCGGCATAGGACACACATATCCGGCCAACTCACGATGGAGACACTGAACCGTTGCACTCAATTCGGAAAAAGTGATCTCACTCTTCATCCGTCACCTCCCGAAGCAGAGCCATAATCCGCTTTTCGACCGCTGCAAGGTCAGCATCGATCTCGTGCAACGGGCGTGGCGGCTGGTACCTGAAGAATTCACGGTTGAAGTTGATCTCGTAGCCTACCTTGCCGATGCCTTCATCCTGCTCGTCGAGCGTTTCGCGATCGATCCAGGCATCCGGAGCGTAAGGTCGCACCTCCCGCAGAACGTAGCTGAGCACATCCTCCTTGAGCGGGATGTTTTCAGAATCCTTCAGTGCGGGATCGGCTTCATATTCGATCACCCGGCCCTTGCCGTCAGGATTCATCCCGAGCAAACCCAAAAGCTCGTTGCGTTCGAGATCAGGAATATTCTGATCCGGGAACAGCGCTTCGATGTCGAGTGGCTCGGCTTTGTAATGACGGGCAATGACCGGAACGGCCTTCGGATCGGCCACGGTGAAGGCGTCGCGAAACCCCTTTTTCTGAGCCATTCCTCTGCCCCCCTTTGCCCATCCCTGCTCGTCAGGCAAGCGTTTGAGCAGCTTCTGCGCCTTTTCCCAGACGGCATTCCAGTCATCATAAGGCTCGCCACCCAGCTCCTTTTCGATGGCAAGAAGCGCATCGAGCATCTCCGGAAAGGTATCCAGATAGCGCTCTTTTGCCTCCGGGGTCATCTGGAAACGCAGGCGCAACGGGCGCAGAATGGTGACGCGGCGATAACCGAAGTCGTCATTGTCAAACACTTTGCTGGTATCCGACTCGCCCAGCGCGCCATGTTCGCACGTGATCTCATCGATGGCCGCCTGATCCAGCCAGCGACGCTTGTTGCCGAGACTGCGTTTCATCGGCTTGTAGCGTTCGCGGGCGTCGATCAACTGAATCTTTCTCCTGCGATGCGCCTCTTTGCGATTGCTCAGTACCCAGATGAACGTTCCGATGCCGGTGTTGTAGAACATCTGCTCCGGCAGGGCGATGATGGCTTCCAGCCAGTCGTTCTCGATGATCCATCGGCGGATTTCGCTCTCCCCGCTGCCCGCTCCGCCGGTAAACAACGGCGAACCATTGAACACGATGGCAATGCGCGTGCCGGATTGATGCTTGTCGCCAGGTTTGTACGGAGAAAACTTGTCGATCATGTGAATCAGAAAAAGCAGCGCGCCATCGTTGACCCGAGGCAGTTTGCCTTTATACCCGCGAAAGTCGGGCCAGAGATCGATCACCTTTTTCTCACCTTTCCAGTCCACACCAAACGGTGGATTGGCCAAGAGGTAATCGAAACCGGGCAGGTCTGTGAATTTATCCTCCAGCAGCGTATTGCCAAGCTCGACACGGCTTTCGTGATGGCCTTTGATCAAGAGATCGGAAGCCGCGACAGCATAAGAGCGGGGGTTGTAATCCTGACCATACACTTTGACGATCGCCTGTTCATTGTGTGCACGAATCCAGTTCTGGCTTTCGGCCAACATGCCACCGGTACCACAGGCCGGATCGCAAATCGTGACGATGATGCCAGCCTGCGTCAGGACGTCGGAATCGGGCTCCAGGAGCAGGTTGACCATGAGCCGGATCACCTCGCGAGGCGTGAAGTGATCACCGGCAGTTTCATTCGCCGCTTCGTTGAATCGCCGGATCAGGTCTTCGAACACCAGTCCCATCGTGATGTTGTCCACGGAGGCGGGATGCAGATCGATTTCGGCAAATTTGGATACCACCGCAAAAAGGCGGTCAGCCTCTTCGAGTTTTTCGATTTCCTTGTCGAACTCGAACCTTTCGATGATTTTGCGGATGTTCTCGGAAAATCCGCTGATATAGTCATTCAGATGGCGACCAATATGGTCAGGATCACCCTTCAGCTTTTGGAAATCGAGCGGGCTGTGGTTATGGAATCCAAGCGAATTGCCCTGTTCGTCTCTCGCAAGTTCGTTCAGTATGCGGTCAACAAGCTGCGGCTCTTTGTCCCTGATAGCAGCGTAGCGCTTCAACACGCTTTCCTTGGATGAGGCCAGCACGGCATCGAACCGGCGGAGCACCGTCAACGGCAGCATCACCCGTTCATACTGCGGTGGCCGGTAAGGGCCGCGGAGCAGATCGGCTACAGACCAGATAAAATTCGCAAGGTGCTGGAAATTGCCTGGTATCATAACGGAAAGGCGATAAGCATTGGCTGAAAAATTTGCCTAAGGGCTGGCAAATTAAAAATATAACGTCTTGCGGTGGCGATTTTCAAAAGACATTGATTTTAGCAAAAGGGAAGCTAAGAACAATTGGAAAACGGGTAAAACAAAACAAAGACGACGAAAAGGGGAAGTAGCGAAACAAAAGGTCAAGGCCAATTTCAAAGCACCCTCTGAGGCATAAAACAAAAAAGACTTACAAGCCTGAACCTGTAAGTCTTTATTTTATATGGTGCACTCGCAAGGACTCGAACCTTGGACCCACTGATTAAGAGTCAGTTGCTCTACCAACTGAGCTACGAGTGCAAATCTTATTTTGCCGCCGGTGCCGCAGGCTGTTCCGCGGGAGTTGCCGTTGGCTGGATGTTGCCAGTCGGAAGCGTCTGCGGGAGATTGCGTGCCGGAAGCGCTGCCGGGCCGCTCTTCTGCAAGATGCTCTTGCCTGCTCCCTCCTGATTACGGGCGGGAAGCGTGAACTGGGCAACGAAACAAAGAACCATCACAACACCTGCCAGAATCGCCGAAGTCTTGCTCAGAAAATCACCGGTGCGCCTGACACCGAGGGTCTGCACCGTTCCGAGGCTCGAAATGCCGCCGGTCAGACCGCTGCCAGCCTTGGGACTTTGCAACAGTACCGTCACGATCAGCAGGAGCGCTGCAAGTATGGCGATGATGACGACAAATCCGTTGAGCATTACCGGCTATCTGATGAAATTCCTGTTAACTATCGTATCTTGCGATGTTGTGGGCACAATTTAGCAACTTTTTCAGAATATGCAAGACCCGTTTTCAGGAATTGGAAAAATGCTCATTTTTCTTGGAACTTCGATTGCCGCACTCGGCCTCTTCGTCGTGCTGGCTCAGAAATATGGCGAGCAAGGATGGTTCGGATGGTTCGGCAACCTGCCGCTCGACATCAATATCCAGAAAGAGAACTTCCGCCTCTATTTTCCGCTTGGCAGCTCGATCGTGCTCTCGATCATCCTGAGCATCGTTATCGGCCTTATCAACAAAATTTTCAGATAGCATCATTCATGACAGATTCGACATCCATGAACCCTCGCATCGCTTCGCACAGCCGCAAAACCGCTGAAACGGACATCTCCGCCACCGTCAATCTCGATGGCTCGGGAACGTCGTCCATCGATACCGGCGTGGTTTTTCTCGATCATATGCTGACCAGCTTCAGCCGCCACTCCGGCATCGACTTACAATTGCGATGCATCGGTGACCTTGAGGTGGACGACCATCACACCGTCGAAGACGTGGCGCTCGTAGTCGGCAAGGCCATCGTGGAGGCGCTGGGCGACAAGAAAGGGATCGGGCGCTACGGCTGGGCGATCATCCCGATGGACGAGGCGCTGGCGCAATGCTCGATTGACCTCGGCGGACGAAGCTACTGCGTCTTCAGGGCGGAGTTTCAGCGTCCGGTGATTCAGGGACTTTCGACCGAGATGGTGGAGCACTTCTTCGTCTCGCTCTCGCGGACAATGAACGCGAACCTGCATCTCGCGGTGCTTGAGGGGCGCAACACGCACCACATGATCGAGGCGCTCTTCAAGTCGCTCGCCTACGCGATGAAGCAGGCGGTCAAAATCGAAGGCGCGGAGATCAAATCGACTAAAGGGGTGATTTAATCGGGCGAGTTCAACAAGCAAAAAGAGGCTGCCCAGAATATTCTGAAGCAGCCTCTTTTTGTGTTCTTTTGATCAGTCATATTGGACTGATCCAACCGGTCTCATTTATTTCGCGAAGGCGACGGAGCGTTTTTCGCGCAGAATGGTCACCTTGATCTGGCCGGGGTATTGCGCCTCGGACTCGATCTTGCTGGCGATGTCGTGCGCGAGCACGTCAGCCTGCGAGTCGCTGACGTTGTCCCCCTCGACGATCACCCTGATCTCGCGACCCGCCTGCAGGGCATAGGTCTTGAGCACACCGGGGAAGGTCTTGGCGATCTCTTCGAGACTTTCGAGCCGTTTCACATTGCCTTCAGCCGTGACGGCGCCGCGAGCGCCTGGCCTCGAGAGCGAAACGACGTTGGCCGCATCGACCAGGTCGGCGATGGGCGACGCCTTCTCGACCTCGCCGTGATGCGCGGCGATGGCATTGAGCACCACCGGCGACATGTTGAATTTTTTGAGGAACTCCATGCCGGCCAAGGCGTGCGGCATCTCGGTTTCGGGTAGCACCAAGCCGATGTCGTGCAGAAGCCCGGCGCGCTTGGCCTGCTTGGCGTCGAGCTTCAGTTCGGCGGCCATCAAGCCTGCCAGCATGGCCACTTCGCGGCTGTGCTGCAAGAGGTTCTGGCCGTAAACGGTGTGGAAACGCATCCTGCCGATCATCCCCACGATCTCGGCGGGCATATCGGGAATCTGAAGCGATGAAATCGCCTCCTCGCCGGAGGAGATGATCACATCCTCGATCTCCTTCTTCGCATCCTGATAGGCCTTCTCGATGGCTACCGGATGGATGATGCCGTCCACAAGCAGCTTCTGCAGGGTGAGCTTGGCCATCTCGCGGCGAAGCGGATCGAAGCAGGAGAGAATGACCACCTCGGGAGTGTCGTCAACGATGATGTCCACGCCGGTAGCGTTCTCGAAGGCTTTGATATTGCGCCCTTCTCTACCGATGATGCGCCCCTTCAGTTCGTCGCTCTGGATGTGCACCACCGACAGTGCGCTCTCGGTAGCCTGCTCGAAGGAGATGCGCTGGATGGCCGTGAGCATGATCTTTTCGGAGATCTTGTCAGCTTTCTGCGCGGCCTCCTCGTGAATCTGGTGAATAGTTTCGGTCGCTTCCTCCCTCGCTTTGGCGATCATGTTGTCGATGAGCATCTGGCGAGCCTCCTCGGCGGTCAGGTTCGAGATGCTTTCGAGCCGCTGGTTCTGCTCGAAGATGATCTTTTCAAGCTCGGCGGAGCGGTTCTGCACGTTTTCGGTCAAGTGCTTCAGCTCCTCTTTCTGATCCTGAAGCTTCTTTTCGGTATCCTTGACATCCTTCATCTGGTTGCCGAGGGTCACCTCTTTCTGGCGAATCTGCTTCTGAAGCTGGGCGAACTTGTTGTTCTTGATGGTAACTTCGCTGTCGAACTCACGCTTGCGCTTTTTCCACTCCTGGTTGACCTCATTGACCTTCAGCTCCTTGTAGTCGTTGGCCTCCTTCTGCGCCTCCTGAACGACCTGCACGGCGCGCTCCTCGGCATCGAGCACCTTGGTGGTGCCGATACGCTCCAGAAAAATCCGCCCAATGTAGAATCCAACCCCAAAAAAAATGACGGATGCCGCAATAATGAGAAACAGATTTATGACGATCCCCATTAACAAACCTCCTTTTTCAACCGGCCAGTAACGACCGATCCTTCAAATTTGAACAAAAAAAACCGCACCCTCAAGAGATGTGTAAGATTCAAGAACCCGCTTAATCACGGTGGGCGCCTCCTTCGAGTTTTTTGCTTCCAATGCGGCGCTCCGAAAAGCACCGATGCCAGCGGTTCGTCACCACCTGGCAGCAAGGCCTGCAATCAAAAAGAAGAGTTGGGCTCCCTGTTCTATCCTGTTAGTTCTTTTACTTACAAAACACCTCTTGCTGTGGTGCGGATATTTCGTCTACAATCAATGTAACGCTTTAGTGCAAATTCTGCTCGATAAAATCGTTGACCCG